>DATBBI010000394.1:0-4460 GCA_036271115.1 Trebonia sp. | reverse complement strand
GCCATCACCGGCGAGCCGTCCGCGGCGTCGCGGAACGACAGGTGGATATGGCAGGAGTTGCCTTCCGCCGCGTTCGGCTTCGCCATGAAGGTGAGCGCGTACCCGCGAGTGGCCGCGATCTCCTTCGCGCCGGTCTTGTAGATCACGTGGTGGTCGGCCGTGGTGAGCGCGTCGGCGTACCGGAACGCGATCTCGTGCTGCCCGAGGTTGCACTCGCCCTTCGCGGACTCGACCGTCAGGCCCGCGCCCGCCATCGAGTTCCTGATGTCTCGCAGCAGCGGCTCGATCCGGCCGGTGCCGAGCACCGAGTAGTCCGCATTGTAGCGGTTGGCCGGCACCATGCCCCGGTAGCCGCGGTCCCAGGCCTGCTCGTAGCTGCCCTCGAAGACGATGAACTCCAGCTCCGTGCCGGCCAGCGCGGTCCAGCCGAGCGCCGCGGCCCGGTCCGTCTGCGCGCGGAGCATCTGGCGCGGCGACACCCCGACCGGGCCGCCGGAGTCCAGCGCCATGACGTCGGCCAGCACCAGCGCGGTGCCGGGCTGCCAGGGCAGCACCCGCAGCGTGGCCATGTCCGGCGCCAGCATGAAGTCGCCGTACCCGTTGTCCCACGAGGCCAGCTCGTAGCCGTCCACGGTGTTCATCTCTGTGTCCACCGCGAGCAGGTAGGCGCATGCCTCGGTGCCGTGCTTGGTCACCTCGTCCAGGAAGAACCCGGCGTGGAACCGCTTGCCCTGGAGCCGGCCCTGCATGTCGGTAATGGCCACGACGACGGTGTCGATCTGCTGGAGGCGGATCGCCTCGCGCAGTGCCTCGATGTTCACTAGGCGAGGGACTCCAGTTCATCTTCGATCGCGGCCAGTTCCTCGGGCGAGCCCTGGACCTTCGGCCCGGTGAACCACTTGTGCGCGGACAGCAGCCACCAGATCCCGGCGAAGCCGACCACCACGACGACGGCGACCACCGTGTAGTTGAAGTTCGACCGGTGGATCGGCGACACGGTAGGCAGCATGAACAGCACGAAGATGAAGGCCACCCAGACGCACGCGATGATCCCGATCGGGCGCGACCACCGACCGAGCTGCCAGGGGCCAGGCTTGAAGCGGGACCCGAGCCGCAGCCGCAGGAACGTGGGCATCACGTAGGCGACATAGAGCCCGATCACCGCGATCGAGGTCACCGCGACGTACGCGGTGTTGTTCCACAGGTACGGCAGGCCGAGGATCAGTGCGCCGCCCGCCGCCAGCCAGATCGCGTTGGTCGGGGTCCGCGTCTTGGGGTTGACCCGATGCCAGAACTTGCTGCCGGGCAGCGCGCCGTCGCGGGAGAACGCGTAGATCATCCGGGAGTTCGCGGTGACCGACGACATTCCGCAGAACAGCTGTGCGCCGATGACGACCAGCAGCAGGAGCTTGGCGCCGGTATTGCCCAGCGCCTGAATGAAGACCTCCGCGGCGGGCACCGAGGCGGTGGCCGCGCCGGAGTAGTTCTGGATGGCGAACGTGATCCCGATCAGCAGCAGCCAGCCGGCGAACAGGGAGACCACGATCGACATGACGATGCCGCGCGGCCCGGACCGCGCGGCGGAGCGCGTCTCCTCGGTCATGTGCGCGGACGCGTCGTACCCGGTGAACGTGTACTGCGCGAGCAGCAGGCCGAGCAGCAGCACGTAGATCTTCGAGCCCCAGCCCGTGTTGTTGACGAAGTGCCCGAACACCCAGGACGCCGACTGGTGGTGCGACGGGACGAACGCCAGCACGCTGACGATGATCAGCACGCCGATGATGTGCCACCAGACGCTGACATTGTTGAGCAACGCGACCACCCGGACGCCGAACTGGTTGAGCACGCCGTGCAGCACCAGGATCGCGGCGAACAGCACGATCGTGTGCCACGGCCTGGTGTCGTAGCCCCACTGCAGGTCGAGCAGCGCGTTCAGGAAGAACGCCGCGCCGAAGTCGATGCCGGCGGTCACCGCGACCTGGCCGAGGAAGTTGAACCAGCCGGTGAACCACGACCACGCGGCCGGGTTGCGCGGCGCGAGCTTCGCCGACCAGTAGTACAGGCCGCCAGCCGTCGGGAAGCTCGAGCACACCTCGGCCATGGCCAGCCCGACGAACAGCGTCATCACGCCGACGAACGGCCAGCCCCAGGTGATGATCACCGGGCCGCCGGAGTTCAGGCCCGTCCCGTACAGGGTCAGGCAGCCGGACAGGATCGAGATGATCGTGAAAGAAACGGCGAAGTTGCTGAAGCCGGACATGTGCCGGCGTAGTTCCTGTGCATAACCCAGCTCATGCAGCCGCTGCTGATCGTCGGTGATCGTCGCTGCCGCTGTGGTCTCATCAGCCGACACGGGGCCTCCCGGCGTCCGGTCCAAGAGGCACCATGCCCCCCACCTAGGAGAATTGACGCATCACGTATCGGATGATGTCAAGATCATCCGAATGTGTACGCATGGGGCGGCGCCATCAGCACCGGCCCCTGCGCCGCGCTGGAGTGCCCTGCGGGTAGATTCGACCCGAGAGGGAGGAGCGACGGCGTGACCATCGCCGCACTGCTGGTCTGGATGTGCACCGCCGCCGTGGGCGGCTACCTGCTGGCGACGCGGGCCCGCTCCGCTGACGCCGGGCCCGCGGCCGAACCAGAGCCGCAGCCCGCGCCGGTGGCGGCCGCTGCGGAGACGGCCGGCCCCGCCGCCCCGGGCGCCCCGGCGGCCGCTGCGCAGACCAGGCGCGCGAAGGACCGCTTCGACCCCCCGTCGCTGGTCCGCGCCAAGAGCGAGCCGCTGCCTGGCATGCGCGCGCTCGCCGAGTTCGCCCATCCGGCGCTGGCCATCACGGGCTTCGCCTTCTGGGCCGCCTACCTGCTGACCGGGGACCGGGTCTTCGGCGCGATCGGCTTCGGCATCCTGCTCGGCGCGATCTGCGCGGGCGTGAGCTGGTTCATCGCCAACAAGCGCGCCGTCAAGCGCGGCCGGGCCGATGCGCTGGTCCTGTCACCGCGCCTGCTCCTGCTGCACGGGGCGGGCGCCGCCCTGACCCTCCTGCTCACCGCGCTGATCACGGCCCGCGTGTAACACCGCCGGCCGCGCCGGTGCCGGTCAGGCGCCGGCGAGCATGGGCGGGAGAGTCGCCACCGTACGTTCCGCGGAAAAGATCTCAGCAGCCGCCACGAGAGCCGTGAAGAGCCGCATGTCATCGCCCTGCTCGGGGTGCCACTGCACGCCGACAAGGAAGCTCTTCGCGGCGTCGGCGTCGGCCTCCACCGCCTCGATGATCCCGTCGTCCGCCCAGCCGACCGCGACGAGGCCGTCGCCGATCTTGTCCACGGCCTGATGGTGGTGCGTAGGCACGTCGAAGTACTCGCCGCCGGGGAGGATGGACTGCACGGTGGTGCCGCTGGTGACGCGAACCTTGTGCAGGCCGTAGCCGCTGACGGCGCCGTTGTGCGCCTCGTGGCCCACGAGGTCGGGCACGTGCTGGTGCAGTGTGCCGCCGCAGGCCACGTTGAGCACCTGCATGCCGCGGCAGATGCCGAGCAGCGGCTTGTCCAGCCGGACGGCGGCGTCGGCGACGGCGAGTTCCCAGGCGTCGCGGTCGGGCGCATTCGCGCTGGTCTTGGGGTGCTTCGCGGCGCCGTAGATGGCCGGGTTGACGTCGCCCCCGCCGGCGATGACGACGCCGTCGAGCACGGCTACGGTGGCTTCGGCTTCCGCGGCGTCACCGCCGGGCGGCAGGAGTACCGGCCGCCCCCCGGCCGTCCTGATCGCGCTCACGTACTTCCACGGCAGCAGGGCACCTTCCTCAGACCAGCCACGCCAGTTGGCGTTGGCGTGGTACGTGGTGATGCCAATCGTCGGCGCCATGAGTCCCCTTCGTTTATAGAAGCGCACCGAATCCACCTTCAGGCCCCCGCAACAGCCCCCGGGGAGTGTTTCCCATAAACCCAAAAGCCCCCTGAGTCAATGGGAAAGGCGGGGGAGATGCTGAAATTGAGAGTACTAGCGGATCGCCTCCGAAGTCGGCCGATCGCGAATACTACTGACCGTAATTTTTTCGTAAGCGTGGTTTCAGGCCGCCAGGCGGCAGCGGCGGCGCGGCCAGCGGCTCTCCGGCATAGCCGCGAACCTCCCCGAATGCTCCGGCCGCCCAGGCGTTACGGGCGGTCACGATTTCTTCATTGGTCCTCGCGACGAAGTTCCACCACATGACGAGTCGCTCACCCAGCGGAACCCCGCCAACGATGAAGAGCCGGCTCGGGCCCGATGCTGACACGGTGATGGACGGGACTCCTACCGGAAGATGCGCGAGCATTCCCGGCTCGATGCGCGCGGGGGCGCCGGCGATCGCCGGGCAGCCGACACCCGCCGGGCCGTCCGCGGCGAGCACCCCGTACTCGAAGCCCTCGGCGGCGGGCAGCGTGACCTCGCCGCCGTCGGGGAGCGTGACCTGCAGCCCGAC
>DATBBI010000393.1:0-1705 GCA_036271115.1 Trebonia sp. | reverse complement strand
TCGTGGGTGATGGTGCCGGCGATTATCGGCCTGATCCTGACCTTCATCGGCACGATCATCACCAGCCTCGGCATGGTTCGCGAGCGGGAGGCTGGCACGCTCGAGCAGCTCGCGGTGATGCCGATCAAGCCGAGCCGCGTGATCCTGGGCAAGATCGCGCCGTACTTCCTGGTCGCGTCGGTCGACCTGGTCATCGTGACCGTGCTGGGGATCGCGCTGTTCGGTGTCCCGTTCAACGGCAACCCGTTCGCGTTCGCGCTGGGGGCCGCGATCTTCCTGTTTGTCACGCTGGGCCTGGGCGTGTTCATCTCGACGATCTCGCAGACCGCCGGCCAGGCGATCCAGACCGCGTTTTTCTTCCTGCTCCCGCAGATATTGCTCTCCGGGATGATCTTCCCCTTGGAGGCGATGGCCGCCGGGGTCCGCTGGATCGGCTATCTGCTGCCGCTGACGTACTTCACCATGATCTCGCAAGGAATCATGCTGCGCGGCGCCCCGATCAGCTCGCTGTGGCTGCCGTTCACAGTGCTCACGGTGATGGCGGTGGTGGTATTCACCGGTGCGACGCTGCGCTTCCGCCGGGACCTGGCGCCGGGCCGCCCCGCCAGCCCGGCCCGCAAGCAGCCGGCCGCGGCCGAGACGGTGAGCACCGCGTGACGTACGCGGTGCGCTCGGCCACGGTGCGCTTCGGGCATACGCTCGCGCTCGACGATGTGACCGTCGAGGTGCCTGGCGGGTCGGTGGTCGCGGTGGTCGGCGGGGATGGTGCCGGCAAGTCCACGTTGCTGCGCGCGCTGGCCGGCGAGGTGCCCCTGGACAGCGGCACGGTAGAAGCGCCGCCGAAGCAGCGCCTTGGCTACCTGCCCGCGTCGTCGGGCAGCTGGGCCGCGCTGACCGTCACGCAGAACATCGACTTCGTCGCGGGCATCTACGGTCTGGCAGGCAAGGAACTCACCGCCCGCCGCACGGAGTTGCTGGACCGGGCGTCGCTCACCCCCGCGGCCGGCCGGCTGGCCGCCCAGCTGTCGGGGGGGATGCGGCGCAAGCTCGGCTTCATCATGGCCATCGTGCACCGGCCCGACCTGCTGATCCTTGATGAGCCGAGCACCGGCATCGACCCGGTGAGCCGCATCGACCTGTGGCGGCTGGTGTCGGAGGCCGCGGCGTCGGGTGCCGCCGTGCTCATGTCGACGACCTACCTTGATGAGGCCGAACGCGCCGCGCACCTGGTCGCTCTCGACAGCGGCAAGATTCTCGTCCAGGGGGAGTACGACCAGGTGCGCGCGGGCTTCGCTGGCGTGGTCACGCAAACCGGCGAGCCGGTCCGCGCGGAATGGGCCTGGCGCCGGGGGCGGGTGCAGCACGAGTACTGGCCCGGCGGCGGCCCGCCGCCCGGAGCCACGGTCGTTGCGCCCGACCTGGAGGACATCGTGATCGCGCTGTCGCTCGCGCGCCGTAACGCGGTGCTGTCATGACGGGCGTTCAGCTGCGTGCTCGGCAGGTGACGCGCCGCTTCGGCGCGTTCACCGCAGTGGACGACGTGTCGATGCGGGTGCAGCCGGGGGAGGTAGTCGGCCTGCTCGGTGCCAACGGAGCGGGCAAGACCACGCTCATCCGGATGCTCCTGGGGCTGCTCGAGGTGACCTCCGGCCGCGTCGAGCTGCTCGGCGGCCCGCCCGACCGCGAGCGCCGGCGCCGGCTGGGG
>DATBBI010000392.1:0-8513 GCA_036271115.1 Trebonia sp. | reverse complement strand
CGCCTGCTCGCCGCCGCCAAAGCGGCCCGCGCGGCCAGCTCAGCACCGCTGTGGCGCGACCAGATCGCCGTCCGCGCGTTCGCGGGCCGCGAGGAACGCATCGCCGCGATGATCGACTACTCGTGCCTGCTGACCGAACGGTTCCTCCAGCGGGCCCTCGACGACCCGGGCTACCTCACGATGGCCGCCGTGCGCCGGGACTACCTGGAAGGCCCGGCCAGCCACGGCGACCTCCCGGTTCCGTTCAACAAGGTCATGATCGCGACGTTCTACCTCACCGGCATGGACATCGCGCACCGGCTCATCGCCTGGCTCGACGCGGCCGGCGTCGACTGGGCACGGGCGATGGTGATCTTCGCGGGCCAGTCCGGACGGCCGACCGCCGGCGTCACCCAGGAGTCGCACAGCATCGCCGGCGTCGTCCGCGCCGTCTCCCGGGGCCGGCTGGCCCCCGAGCGGGTGTTCATCGCACCGCACGCTCCCGTCTTCCCGCCCTACGACCCGGTGACGAGGGACAGCTCCGCGGCCGGGGCCCTGGAGACCGGCTACCGCAGGCTATGGGCCGGGCTGCGCGCCACCTCCGCCCTGGCCGCCGGCATGTTCGAGGGCTACCCGCGCTTCGCCGCCCCGCCCGCAGAACCGGTCATCGTCGGCCCCGGTACCACCAGCGTCCACGCCAAGCCGGCCCTCAAAGGCCCCGGCGACTGGCTCGCCCTCGTCACCCGGCTGCGCGTGGTGATGGAAGACCCCACGCAGCTGCTGTCCGGCGCGGTCACCGACTACGCGAGCAGCGAACTCGTCGCCCACGCCAACGACCCGTCCGCCGTCACCGTCCCCGGGCTCGACAGCGAACCGTATCCACGCCTCATCCAGTAAGAAAGCGGTCCCCATGAACAGACAAAGACGCCACCGTCCGCTCAGACTCCCCGTCTTCGCCGCCGGCCCAGTATTCGCCGTCACCACAGCGCTCGCCGTCACCACAGTGGCGGCCTGCGGTTCTGCCGCCTCCTCAGGATCAGCAGCCGGACAGGCCTCGTCGGGCCCCATCACCATCGGCATGTCGCTGCCGATGACCGGCCCGGTCGCCGACGTCTCGAAGTCCGGTTACCAGGGCTACGAGCTGTGGGCCGCGCAGGTCAACGCCGACGGCGGCCTGCTGGGCCGCAAGGTCAAGCTCGACATGCTCGACGACGGCTTCGACCCCAACCAGACCGCAGCCGACTACACGAGGCTGATCAGCCAGGACCACGTCAACTTGCTGCTCGGCACCTTCTCGAGCCTGCTCAACGCGCCCGCCTCGGCGATCGCCGCGCGGCAGGGCATGCTGTACGTCGAGCCGTCCGGCGGCGCCGCCACGCTGTTCACCCGCGGCTTCACCGACCTCTTCTTCGCGCAGCCCGGGACCACGACCAGCCTGCCGGACCAGTTCGTCGCCTGGATCGCCAGCCTGCCGGCGAGCCAGCGGCCGGCCACCGCGGCGTACGTCACCCAGGACGACCCGAGCGCCAGCCCGGCGGTCGCGGTGTTCCGCACCAGGCTGCAGGCGCTCGGCGTCAAGACCGTCTACTACCAGGTCTACGATCCCAGCACCACGAACTTCGACTCCATCGCCACGGCCATCGCGCATGACCGCCCGCAGATGATCATCCAGGGCGCGGTCGCCGACGACGGCGCCCAGTTCGTCCGGTCGCTGCAGAAGATCGATTACAACCCGAAGATCCTGTTCCAGACCAACGCGCCGACCGACGAGGCCTACCCGAGCGCGATCGGCGGCGCGGCCAGCGCCAACGGCGTCTTC
This sequence comes from Trebonia sp., assembly GCA_036271115.1. GTDB lineage: Bacteria > Actinomycetota > Actinomycetes > Streptosporangiales > Streptosporangiaceae > Trebonia. The sequence goes on along the minus strand of DATBBI010000392.1, from coordinate 6,715 downwards.
ACCGCGCAGTCCTGGAGCTCGACCGCCACCTACCCCGGCAACCAGGGCTTCGTGCAGGCGTACACGAAGATGTTCGGCGCGCCGCCCACCGAGGACGCCGCGAACTCCTACACCGCGGGCCAGGTGCTGCAAGCGGCGGTCAAGGCGGTCGGCAGCCTGGACCAGCAGGCGCTCGCGAACTGGCTGCACAACCACACGGTCAGCACGATCGTCGGCCCGCTGAAGTGGGACAAGGCCGGCGATCCCGAAGGCAGCCTGCTGCTGTCCCAGTGGCAGCACGGCACCCTGCAGATCGTCGCCCCGGCCTCGGCGGCCACCTCCACGACCATCCTGCTCACCAAGCCGGCGTGGGGAAACGGATGACCGAGCTGATCCAGGCCCTGATCTTCGGCGTGCTCACCGGCAGCGTTTACGCGCTGATGGCAACCGGGCTGACCCTGACTTTCGGGGTGATGAAGATCGTCAACCTGGCGCAGGGCGCCTTCCTGATCCTTGCCGCCTACCTCTGCTACACCTTGTGGGCACACCTGGGCATCGACCCGCTACTGGGCTCGCTCATCGTGACCGTCCCGCTTGGCGTGCTCGGCGCGGGTGTCTACCGGCTGATCGTCGAGCGGGTGCAGCGCACCGATCACGGGCTGACCATCGTCGTGACGTTCGCCATCGCGCTGGTCGCCGAGGCCATCATCGCGCTGGTCTGGGGGCCGGACCCGGTGACTGCCACGCCGGCCTACTTCAACAAGGCCTTCCATCTCGGCTCGGTGTCGGTGCCGGCCGCGCAGCTGTACGCGTGCCTGCTCGCGGTGGCGATAACGGTGCTGCTCCAGGCCGCCCTGCGGCGGACCTGGCTCGGCCACGCGATCACCGCCGCCGCGGAGAACCCGGACGGCGCACGCCTCGTCGGCGTCGAGCCGAAGAAGATCGGCACCTGGATCTTCGCCATCGCCACCGCGACCACCGCGTTCGGCGGGGCCGCGCTGAGCTTTCTCTACCAGTTCACCCCTGACTCGCAGGACGTCTGGATCGGGCTGACGCTCAGCGTGGTGATCGTCGGCGGTCTCGGCAGCGTGACCGGCGCGTTCGCCGCCGGGGTGCTGCTCGGCCTGGCCGAGTCGGTCACGTCGACCTACGTGTCGGTCCGCTGGGCGGCGGCGGTCCCGACGATCCTGATCCTGCTGGTGCTGCTGATCAGGCCGCAGGGGCTGTTCACCCTGGCGGCCAGGCAGGACGCGGCCGCATGAGCCTGGCACGAACAGCAGTAACGAGCCACGCCACCACGATCCGCCGCGCCGCCATCGCGGTGGCCGTGGTGGCGCTGGCCGTCTTCCCGCTGGTATCGAACGACCTGTACTACCAGACGATGCTCATCCTGACGTTCCTGCTGGCGATAGGCGCGACCGGCTGGAACATCATGGGCGGCTACGCCGGCTACATCTCGCTCGGCAACAGTCTCTTCGTGGGCCTCGGCGCGTACACGACGGGCATCCTCGCCGCCAAGCAGAACATCTCGCCGTTCCTCGGCTGCCTGATCGGCGGCCTGGTGTGCGCGCTCGCGGCGGCGGTGCTCAGCCTGGTGACCCGCCGCACCCGCGGCATGTACTTCACCATCGTCACGTTCGCCGCGCTGCAGCTGCTCGCCATCGTCGCGACCATCTGGTCCGGCCTCACCGGGGGCAGTCAGGGCATGGCCCTGCCGCTGCCGGCGTGGAGCCTGTCCTACGAGGACTGGCCCTTCTACTACTCGCTGCTCGGCCTGCTCGCGGCCAGCGTCGCCGTCTCGGCCGGGGTCCGGCGCAGCAAGCTCGGCCTGGGCCTGTTCGCGATCCAGGACGACGAGGGCAAGGCCGCCGGCCTCGGCCTGGCGGTCGGCGTGTACAAGCTGATCGCCTTCGTGCTCGGCGGGACGTTCTTCGGCGTCGCGGGCGGCATCTACGCCTACTACGTGACCTTCCTCAACGTCAGCGCGGTGTTCGACATCGTCACGAGCATGCTGATCGTGCTGGCCGCGCTGCTCGGCGGGCGCGGCACCCTGTGGGGGCCGGTGCTCGGCGCGTTCATCATCGAGCCGCTCGCCAACCTCACCAGCACCAGCCTGGGCGGCGCCGACGCCGGGGCCATCCGCCTGCTGCTGTTCGGCGGCCTGCTCGGCGGGGTGGTGCTCTTCCTGCCGCGCGGGGTGCTGCCGACCTGGCACGCCTGGCGGCGGAAAGATCATGATCATCCCGAACGTACGGTGGTTCCTCCGGCCGCCGACGTCTCGCCAGCGGCGCCGGCCGCCGAGGGTGCCAGGGGCGCCGGGGGCACGTCGCGCGGCAGCCGGGACGGCGCCGTGCTCACGGTGCGCGGCCTGGCGAAGGCGTTCGGCGGGGTCCGCGCGGTCGACGGCGTGGACCTGGACGTCGCGCCGGCCAGCGTTACCGGCCTGATGGGGCCGAACGGCTCGGGCAAGACGACCCTGTTCAACCTCATCGACGGCACCGTGCGGGGCTCGGGCGGCCGGATCACGCTGGCCGGGCGCCGGGTCGAGCGCAGCGGGCGCCCGGCCCGGTCGCACGGCGGGCTGGCGCGCACCTATCAGCTGCCCCGGCTGTTCCCCAGCCTGACCGTGCTAGAGAACGTCGTGCTCGCCGAGCGCCGGCTCGCCCTGTCCAGGCTCTTCCTGCCGAGGGTGACCGTCGCCGAGCGCCCGCGGGCGCTGGCGGTGCTCGCGGGCCTTGGGCTGTCGGGGTACGCGGACGCCAGCCCGGCCATGCTCAGCTACGGGCAGCGCAAGCTGATCGAGCTCGCCCAGGTGCTCTGGCTGGACCCGGCGCTGGTGCTGCTCGACGAGCCGGCGGCGGGTATCAGCCCTGCCCTGTCGCAGCGGCTGGCCGGGATCATCCGTCGGCTGCGCGCGGACGGCACCGGCGTCCTGCTCGTCGAGCACGACGTCGCGTTCCTGGCCAGCCTGTGTGACCGGGTCTACGTCATGGCGGACGGCAGGATCATCGCCCGCGGCACCGTGCAGGAGGTCAGCGCGGACCCGGCCGTCGTCGACGCCTACCTCGGCGACCAGGTGGCCCTCGCCACTGCTGACCAGGCCACCGCTGATCAGGCCACCGCCAGCCGTGTGGAGTCAGCGTCATGATCGATATCAAGGGCCTGGTCGTCGGCTACGGCGGCCTCGACATTGTGCGCGGCGTTGACCTCAGCGTCGAGCGCGGCGGCATCACCTGCATCGTGGGGCCGAACGGGGCGGGGAAGTCCACCGTCCTGAAGGCGGTGAGCGGGGTGCTGCGGCCGCGCGCGGGCTCGGTGACCATCGACGGGACCGATCTGGCGGGACAGGAGCCCGAGGCGATCCTGCGCGCGGGCGTGGCCCAGGTCCCGCAGCGGCACGGGCTGTTCACCCGGCTGACCGTCCGGCAGAACGTCCTGATGGGCGCCTACGTGATCAGGAAGCAGCGCAAGCGCATCGAGAGCCGCTACGACGCGCTCGCCGCGACCTTCCCGGTGCTGGCCTCGCGGGCAGCCGCGCCGGCCGGGACGCTGTCTGGCGGACAGCGGCGGATGGTCGAGTTCGCCCGCGCCCTCATGCTCGATCCCAAGGTGGTCCTGCTCGACGAGCCCACGCTCGGCCTTGACCCGGCCAGCCTGGCCGTCATCGGCGACAGCGTTCGCGCGATGGTCGAGGCGGGCACCACGATCCTGATGGTCGAGCAGAACGTCAGGTTCGGTCTCTCGCTGGCCAGGCACGGGTGCGTGCTGACCGCCGGGACGGTGGCGCTCAGCGGGACGGCCGGCGAGATCGCCGGGCACCCGGGACTGATGGACCTGTTCTTCGGCGACGCGCGCCGCGCGGGCACCCGGTGAACGCCTTCCTCGGCCGACTGCGCGGCGGCGAGCCGACGCTGATGCTGGCGATCAGGAGCAGCAGGACCGCGGACGTTGTGCGCATCGCCAAGTCAACCGGCCACCACGCCATCATGGTGGACCTCGAGCATTCGACGATGCCGCTGGACGTCGCGGCGAGCCTCTGCGCGACAGCGGGCGATCTGGGCCTGTTCCCCTTCGCCCGGGTCCAGGAACGGGAGTACGGCGGGATCGGCCGCCTTCTCGACGGCGGCGCGCAGGGCATCGTCGCGCCCCGCGTCGAGGGCGCGGCCGAGGCGGCGGCCATCGCCAGGGCCTGCCGCTTCGCCCCGCGCGGCCAGCGATCGCAGCTGGCTGCGGTGCCGCAGCTCGGCATGCGGCCGACCCCGGCCGTGACGCTGAACCCGGCGCTCGACGACGCCACGGTCGCGGCGATCCTCATCGAGACCCCGGCCGGCGTGGCGAACGCGGACGAGATCGCGGCGGTCGACGGGGTCGACATGCTGGCGTTCGGCGCGAACGATTTCACCGCCGAGCTCGGTGTGCCAGGGCAGTACGCCGACCCGCGCGTGACCGGCGCGATCGCGGCCCTGGCCGAAGCCGGCCAGCGACACGGAAAGCCCGTCATGGTCGGCGGCATCCCCGATCCGGCCATGCTCGACGACCTGGCGCCGCTCGGGGTATGTCCCTTGAGACTGACCGGGACGGACACCGACATGCTCTACGCCGGCGCGGCCGCCCGCGCGGAAAGGTTCCTCCGGTGACAGACATCCTGCAGTGCACTCCGATGCGCGCCGCGGAGACCAACACCCGCCCGGCCTTCGCCATGCCGCCCGGCGCGTGCGACACCCACTTCCACGTGTTCGAGCCCGGCTACCCGCACGTCCCCGACCCGCTCTACACGTTCCCCGACGGCACCCTCGGCCAGTACCTCGCGATGGCCGAGGCGCTCGGCATCCAGCGCATGGTGCTGGTCCAGCCCAGCTTCTACGGCACGGACAACAGCCTGCTCCGTTACGTCCTGAAGCGCGTGGGCCCGCGCTGCGGCGGCGTGGTCCAGATCGATGAGGACGCCAGCGACGCCGAGCTCGACGAGTTCCACGAACTCGGCGTCCGGGCCATCAGGCTGGACCTGTTCGCCCGCGCCGGCTGGCCGGCCGCTGAGCTCGTCGCCTACATCCAGCGGATGGCCGCCCGCGCCAGGCCGCGCGGCTGGCACCTGCAGTTCTACACGCCGGGGACGATCGTCCGCGACCTGCTGCCGTTCCTCGCGGACCTGGAGGACACCTTCGTCATCGACCACATGGGTTACCTGACCGAGTCCGACCCGGAGTCCGACCGGCGCCTGCTCGCCGTCCTGGCCCAGGGCAGCTGCTGGATCAAGCTGTCCGGCGCGTACCGGGTAGCGAAGAGCAAGCCGCTCAGCTCCGTGGCCCCGTGGGGCCGCGCCCTCGTCGCGGCCCGCCCCGACCGCTTGATCTGGGGCTCGGACTGGCCCCACCTGCCGGACGGCCAGCGCGACACCGGCGAGATCCTGAACCTGCTCGCCGACTGGGCGCCGGACGAGGCGAACCGCCGGACGATCCTCGTTGACGGCCCGGCCCGCCTCTTCTTCCGCTAGCCGACGCCGCTACATGTCACCCAGCGCGGCGACCGGCGATTCCACGCAGTCGGCGACGTAGCGGAGGAACCCGCCGGCGGTTCCGCCGTCGCAGGCCCGGTGGTCGAAGGCCAGCGTCAGCTCGGCCACCTTGCGCACGGCGAGCTGGCCGTCGACCACCCACGGGCGGTCGATGACCCGGCCCATGCCGAGGATGGCGACCTCCGGGTGGTTGATGATCGCGGCGGAGCCGTCGACCCCGAACACCCCGTAGTTGTTCACCGTGAACGTGCCGCCGGCCAGGTCAGCGGGGGACAGGCGGCGCTCGCGGGCGGCCGCGGTGCGCTCCGCGAGCCAGGCCGACAGGTCCCGCGTGGACAGCCGGTGCGCGTCGTGCACAACAGGCACGACCAGGCCGTGCTCCGTCTGCGCGGCGAAGCCGAGGTGGATCCGCCCGGGCACGACGATCTCGTCCCGCTCGACGCGCGCGTTGAGTTCGGGGTAGCGGCGCAGTCCCAGGACGGCGAACCTGGCCAGCAGGGCGAGCAGGCTGACCGGCCGCGCGGGATCGCGGGTGTTCAGCTCGCGCCGCGCCTCGACCAGGGCGGTGGCGTCGACGTCGACCCAGACGGTGGCCTCGGGGATCTCCCGGCGCGAGCGGGTGACGTGCTCGGCCGTGGCCCGCCGCGCGCCGCGCAGCGGAATCCGCCGCTCGGTGTCGTCGGCAAGGGCCTCGATTCCGGCGCCCGGGGCGGCCGGCACCGCGGGCCGCTGCAGCTCGGCACGCTCGGCAATGGCCCGGCGGACGTCCTGGCGGCTCACGACGCCCGCTGGCCCCGTCCCCGTAAGGCCAGCCAGGTCGAGGCCGGCGTCCCTGGCCTGCTTGCGGACCAGCGGCGAGATCACCGCGACCCGGGCCGGCGGGGTGCTGGCTGACGGAGCGCTGGCTGACGGAGCGCTGACTGGCGGCGCGCCGCCCGTGACCCGGCGGCGGCCGCGCCGCCTGCGGGCCGCGGTGGCGGTCGTGCCGTACCCCACCAGGACGCTGCCGCTGGCCTCCCCACTGCTAGCGACCCCGCCGGTGACCGCGTCTGCCGCCGCGGCTTGCCCGGGGACGACAATGCCGGGCTCACGGAAGCCCGTGGCCGGGTCGTCCGCGGTGACGGTGATCAGCGGCTGCCCGACGGACACGGTGCTGCCGGGCTCGGCGTGCAGGGCCGTGACGACGCCCGCGTAGGGGACCGGGAGCTCGACGACGGCCTT
>DATBBI010000391.1:0-5108 GCA_036271115.1 Trebonia sp. | reverse complement strand
CCCTCTGGGCTAATTCCCCCGCCCCTGCGTGCTCCGAGTCAAGCACCGCCCTGACGACCGGACAAGATCATCATCTATAGAACCTGAGCATGCGACAGCGCAGGTCACGACCGTACTGGCATTAGATCCGCATTCAACAACCGAGCCGCAGCGTCACGTCGAGGACGTCGCGGGAGGCCACCGCGACGCACGCGCCGTGGCGGCGGAGCATCCCGGTGATCCACGCCTGGTCGGCGAGGAGCTGTGCCCTGAGGGTAGTCAGCCGCGCCCGTTCTGCATGACTGACGATTTCAGCCAGCAGCCGGCCGCCGATCCCGAGCCGCTGCCAGGCGTCCTCGACCAGGATGCCGAGTTCGGCGACGCCAGCGGCCACGGTGCGGCAGCTCGCGAGCGCCACCAGGGTGCCGTCGCCGGCCGCCTCCGCGACGAGGGCGAAATGCGCCGGGCGGCCGGACAGGGCCTCGGCCAGGTACCGCTCGGGGAACGCGCTGACGTACCCGTGGAACCGGCGGTAGCGGGTTTCGCTGCCGCACCGGTCCAGCATCAGGGCCAGCGCCTGCCGGTCAGGCGGCCGGGCGCGCCGGACGTCGAACAGCCCGCCGAGCAGCAACCGGGGCTCGGGGCCGGGCCAGGACGGCTCGGGCATGGTCATGGCCGCGGCGCTCCGATCGGGTTCGGCACGGGGATGACCCCGGCGTCGATGAGGCCCCGGCTAATGGGCGTCGCCAGGTCGATCGCCCGCTTGACCCCGGTCTCCCCCAGCCGCTCGACCGGTCCCGCGGCGAGCCGGTCGGTGAGGTCCTCGACGTCGCGGCGGAGCGCGCCGCCGGTCTTGGTGAGGCGGCCGTCGCGATCCAGCAGCCCCCGCGCCTGCAGGCGCCGCACCGACTGGTCCCAGTCCTCGTCGCTCCAGCCCCTGGTGGGCTGTATCAGGGCCCGCGTGATGGCGCCCGTGGCCACGAACGTCAGCGACGCGTCGAGACCGCGCAGCCCGTTCGCGACGCCGGCCAGCACATGCCCGTCGCCGCGGTGCTCGCGCAGGATCGTCGCGCCGAGCCAGGCCGCCGCGACCGGGTCGGCCGGCCGGGGGACGCACGACCAGGCCGCGGCCAGCGGCCGCCCGTCGAACCGGCAGCCGGCCACCGCCTCCCACAACAGGTCCGCCAGCTCGCCGGCGGCGGTCAGGCCGGGCTCGCCCACGTGCAGCCGCAGCGCCTCGGGCGCGCTGGACAGCCGCGACTCGAGCACGTCGGACGGGGACGCGAACCGCCACGCGTCCGGAATGGCCCGGGCGACCATCGCGGGCGCGAACCCGTAGGTCATGGCCTCGACAGCCGACGCCGGCACCGGCCCGAGCGGCGCCACCCGGCCGGCGAAGTAGCTCATCCAGAAGCCGCGCAGCCCGGTCTTCTTGGCGGCCTCGAGCGGTTCTGGCGCGAAGTACACGATGGAGTGAATGGGCTCGATCGCCACCCAGAAGCGGCGGGCCAGCGTCGGAGTCGGTTCCATGGACAACCACCCTGCCCGTCGCGGCCCGAACAGAACAGTGCCAATATCGAGAAATGGACCAGGATTCCAGAGACCTGACGTGGTGGGCGGAGGTCGTCTTCGCCGGCTGGCGGCAGCGTCCGGGTCCGCGGTACCAGAAACTCGCCGCCGCGCTGCTGGAGGCGATCGACCAGCGCACGCTCGTCAGGGGCAACCGGGTGCCCGCGGAGCGGACCCTGGCGGCCGTCACCGGAACATCGCGAGGCACGGTCGTCGCCTGTTTCGACGAGCTCGTCGAGGCCGGCGTGCTGACCCGCCGGCAGGGCGCGGGCACCTACGTCGCGGGGCGCCCGTCGTGGGCCGCCCGCCCGGCCGGCAGCAGCGTCGCGACCATGCTGCTGCGCCGCGTCGCCGAAGACCGCGAGTCCATCGACCTGTCCCTCTCCGCCCCTGGTGACCTGCGGCATCTCCCGCACGTCGACGCCGGCGACGCCTGGCAGTCCCTCGACGGGCACGGCCTCGACCCGGCGGGCCTGCCGCAGCTGAGAACCGAGGTTGCCCGCTACCTGACCGAACACCAGCGCCTCCCGACCGACCCCGGCCAGCTCGTCATCACGGCCGGCGCGCAGGAAGCGCTCTGGCTGCTCGTCAGGACGCTGCCCGCCGCGCGGGTGCTGGCCAGCTGCCCGACGTACCCGGGGCTGGCGAGCGCGCTGGCGGGGACCCGCGGGGAGCGGACGATCGTGCCGGCCGACGCCGCGGGCGACGCCCCCGCCAGCATCGAGCGCGCCGGCCGCGCCCCGGACACCGTCGCGTACCTGATGCCCACGGGCCACAACCCGGCCGGGACGGTCATGCCGCTGCTGCGCCGGCAGGCCCTCGCCGCGATCGCCGATGCGGGCCGCGTCACGATCGTCGAGGACCTGTCCCTCGCCGACCTCTTGCTCGGCGTGCCACGGCAGCCCGCTCCCCCGCCGCTCGCCGCGCTGAGCACCCGCGTCGTCGCGGTCGGCTCGGTCTCCAAGGTGCTATGGGGCGGGCTGCGCGTCGGCTGGATCCGGGCCGCGGAACCGCTGCGGTCGGCGCTCATCGCCCGCAAAGCCGCGCTCAACCTCGGTACCGCGGTCATCGGCCAGGCGCTCGCGGCCCGGCTGCTGGCGGCGATCGACGCGGACTGGCTGGCCGCGCACCGCGCCGCGCTCACCCAGCGCCGCGACCTGCTGCTGACGCTCGTCGCCAGGCACCTGCCCGCGTGGCGCGCCGAGCGGCCTGAGGCCGGCCTGTCCCTGTGGGCGCGGCTCCCGCTCGACAACGCGGACGCCTTCGCCCACGCCGCGGCGGCCAGGCACGGCGTCACGATCATGACGGGCGGCGCGGCGTGCGCCGACGGGCGCCACCGGCACTTCGCCAGGCTCTCCTTCGCCGAGCAGCCGGGCACGCTCGAGCTCGCCGCCGAACGCCTCGCCGTTGCGTGGGAACTGCACGCGGAAAACCTGGCCGCCTCCCCCGCCGCCGGTTTCAGTTATCCGGAACGAGCCCGCGCCTCCGCCCGCCCCGCACCATGACCGTCAGGTCGTGGCGACCAGGAAGTCCTCTCCTGTCGACATGCGCAGGCCGTCCGCGCGGCCGGCGAAGTAGCGCTCGTTGAGCATGCTCCCCGATACGTGCCGCACGTCGGTGAAGCCCGCCTCGCGGGCCAGCGCCAGCATCTGCGCCGGGGTGAAGAAGCTGATGAACGGCGTGCCCGACCTTGCGGCTCCGTCCACGGCGATCCGCCGCCCCGGCCGGTCCCGCTCATCGACGAGCTCGGCGGGCAGCTGGAACGTCATCGCCACCGTGGACCCGGCAGCCAGCGACGCCAGCTCGCGCAGCGTGGCCGCGTTCGCCTCCCTGGTCAGGTACATGCTGACCCCGGTGGAGGCCACCACGGCCGGGCGGCCCGCGTCGAACCCGGCGGCCGCGATCTCGTCGCGCCAGGACCCGCCTGCCTCGAAGTCGACGGGCACCAGCCGCAGCCAGTCAGGGACGCCGTAGCCGAGTTCGGTCAGCCGCCGCCGCTTCCAGGCCTGCGGCCCCGGCTGGTCGACCTCGAACACCCGCAGCCGGGCGGCGACGTCAGGCCGCCGCTGAGCGAAGGTGTCCAGCCCGGCGCCGAGCAGCACGTACTGGCCAGTGCCGCGGGCGGCCTGGTCGGCGACGAGATCCTCAATGAACCGGGACCTGGCCACCACGTGCGCCCGGAAACCGCTGGTGAACACCGGGTCCATGTCCGGCCGGTCCCGCCAGCCGGCCTCGGGCGCTGCCAGCCGCAGCCCCACCTCATCCTCGAGCACGTGCGGCGCCGAGTCGGCCAGCACGTGCATCGCCCGCCACAGCGCGACCCGCACCGCCGTCTGATCCGGTGCCCCCGTGCGCTCCTCATCCATTGTCGGCCATGCTAATCACGTTACTGTTGTGGTGGCGGCCGGGAGGCGGAGGGGGAGATGAGGCAGGGCACTGCGCGCGGAGCGCTGGAGCTCGGTGCGCTGGGAGTCGTGTTCGGCGACATCGGCACGAGCCCGCTGTACACCGTGCAGACGGTGTTCAGTCCCTCGGACCCGCACCGGGTCCACGCGTCGACCGGGAACGTCTACGGCGTCATCTCGCTGATCTTCTGGGCAGTCGTGCTGGTCGTCTTGGTCACCTATGTGCTGCTGGTGATGCGCGCCGACAACGACGGCGAGGGCGGGATCATGGCGCTGATCACCCTGATCCGCCGGAGGAGCATGCCGAGCAGGCGCCGCACGGCGCTGGTGCTGGCCGCGCTCGGGATTTTCGGCGCATCGCTGTTCTTCGGCGACAGCATGATCACGCCCGCGATCTCGGTGCTGTCCGCGATCTCCGGCGTGGAGGTGGTGCAGCCGTCGGTCGCCGACCTGGTGGTGCCGCTCACGGCGGTGGTCATCATCGGCCTGTTCCTTGTCCAGCGGTTCGGCACCGGCGCCGTGGGACGCCTGTTCGGGCCGGTCATGGGCGTCTGGTTCGCCGCGATCGGCGCGATAGGCGTGCACGGTATCGCCGCCCACCCCGAGATCCTCAAGGCGCTGTCCCCCACCTACGCCCTTGGTTTCCTGATCGGCCATTTCCCGACCGCGTTCTTCTCGCTCACCGCCGTGGTTCTCGCCGTCACCGGAGCCGAGGCGCTGTACGCGGACATGGGGCACTTCGGCCGCGCACCGATCACCCGCGTCTGGCTGTTCCTGGTCTTCCCCGCCTGCATCCTCAGTTACATGGGGCAGGGCGCCCTGGTCCTGGATGACCGGAGCAGTATCAGCAGCCCCTTCTTCCTGCTGGTGCCGGGGTGGGCGCGGCTGCCGATGGTCTTCCTGGCTGCCGCGGCGACGGTCATCGCCTCGCAGGCGGTCATCACGGGTGCGTTCTCGCTCGCGCAGCAGGCCGCCCGGATCGGCTACCTTCCGCGGCTGCGCATCACGTACACGTCGGAGGAGAGGGTGGGCCAGATCTATGTCCCGTGGATCAACTGGATACTCCTGGTCGCCGTCCTCACGCTCGTCCTCACGTTCCGGACCTCGGCCGCGCTCGCCTACGCCTACGGCATGGCTGTGACCGGCACGATCACG
>DATBBI010000390.1:0-5300 GCA_036271115.1 Trebonia sp. | reverse complement strand
CGGCGCAAGATCCCGTTCGGCATCGGCCAGATCGGCAAGTCGTTCCGCAACGAGATCACCCCGGGCAACTTCATCTTCAGGACCAGGGAGTTCGAGCAGATGGAGATGGAGTTCTTCGTCCGCCCTGGCAGCGACGAGGAGTGGCACGACTACTGGATCGAGGCCCGGCTCGCCTGGTACACGGAGCTCGGGATCAAGAAGGAAAACCTGCGCCTCTACGAGCACCCGAAGGAAAAGCTGAGCCACTACTCCAAGCGGACGGTGGACATCGAGTACCGCTTCGACTTCGTCGGCTCTGAGTGGGGCGAGCTCGAGGGCATCGCGAACCGCACGGACTACGACCTGTCCACCCACCAGGAGCGGTCCAAGGTGGACATGACGTACCTGGACCAGGAGAGCGGCGAGCGGTTCATCCCGTTCGTCATCGAGCCCGCCGCCGGCGTGGACCGCGGCATGCTGACCTTCCTCATGGACGCGTACGCCGAGGACGAGGCCCCCGACGCCAAGGGCAAGCTGGAGAAGCGGACCGTGCTGCGGCTCGACCCGCGGCTCGCGCCGGTCAAGGTCGCGGTGCTGCCGCTGTCCCGCAACGCCGACCTGTCGCCGAAAGCCCGCGACGTCGCGGCCCTGCTGCGCAAGCGCTGGAACACCGAGTTCGACGACGCCAGCGCGATCGGCCGCAGGTACCGCCGCCAGGACGAGATCGGCACCCCGTTCTGCGTGACGGTCGACTTCGACTCGCTGGACGACCAGGCCGTCACCGTCCGGGACCGCGACACGATGACCCAGGAGCGGGTCGGCATCGACGCCCTCGCCGACTACCTGGCCGGCCGTCTTCCTGTCTGGTAGCTGTCCGCCTAGATCAGTGCCGACATGACCGTGTCCAGGCCGGTGCCCGACGCCACGCCTGCGCCCGGTTCGTCAGCCTGCGCTGCCCGGTCGAAGATCTCGGCGGCGGCCTGGTGGAACCCCGGCGGCAGCCCGGCGGCGGCCATCGACGCGGCGATCTCCTCCATCTCAGCCACCCATCGCCAGCCCTTCGCCGCCGCCAAGTCGGCGGACCGCTCTGACTGTGCCCGCAGCGCGGGCTGGGACAGGCCCCACTCCTCGAGCAGCGTCGCCTCCACGCCCTCGGCGCGGGCCAGCGCGCGGCAGGCGAGCAGCAGCGCCCCGGTGCCCTTGGTCCACGCCGCGTAGGCCAGCTTCACCGCGGACGCCGCGTACGGCTCTGCGTGGGCGCCTTCGGCAATCCGCGCGTCGAGCGCCGACCGCGTGAACAGCGCGCGCACCTCGGCGGCCCGCTCTCCGCACAGGTACAGCCGGGTGCGCCCGGTGTTCTCCGGCGGCGGCCCGATGATGCCGCCGTCCACGTACGCGGCGCCGGCCGCGGTCACGGCCGACGCCACCTGGGCGGCGGTGGCCACCGAGATCGCGTTCGCGTCCACGTACACGCCGCCGAACCCGGCCGCGGCGACGTGCTGCGCCACGTCGAGCGCCGCGTGCGGCGGGCACACAGAAAAGATTACCGAGCTGCGCGACACCACCGAGTCCAGGCTGGTGCCCGTCAGCTCCGCCGCGAGCGCGCGCCCGGTGGTGGCGCGGCTGCGCCCGGCCGGATCCCACAGCACGGTGTGCCCGGCTGTGACCAGGCAGCCGCCCACGGCGGCGCCCATCTCACCCGGATGCAGCAGCCCGACCGTAGCCATGCGTTTCCTCCAGCCCGATGGGCGGTGTCCCGCCCACCATTGTGCCGGTTCCGCGGGCTACCAGGCGACCTGGTCCAGCAGGCTGCCGTCGTCCCACTGGTACCAGGTGCCGGGCACCGGGATCGGCAGCGGCCGGAACGACCCGTTGCTGAACACGCCGAACCTGCCGGGGATCGCGTTGGCGACGTGCATCCAGCCAATGACCTCGCTGCCTGTGGCGTTGACCCACACGGCGTAGGCCGCGACCGCGAGGCCCTGGCACGTCGTCCGGTACCCGGACAGGAACGTCTTCTTGCCGGTAGCGAGCGAGAAGCCGGCGAACGCGACGGTGTTCCTGGCGATCCCGGGGTTGCACAGCGACTGCGGCAGCCGCGCGCCGGACGTGCCGTACCCGCCGCAGACGAACGACGTCCCGTCACCGGTGATGAGCACGTTGACCCGCCAGCTCGGGTCGCAGCCGAACGGGGTGCTTCGGTCGCCGCCCGGTTTTCCGGTAGGCACCAGGGCGGTCGGCCGGCTGCTGCTGAGCAGGTCGCCGTCGGGCCGCGAGATGTCCAGTACCCGCACCGCGAGCTCGTACGGAGACGCCCCTGCGGTCTCCGCCGCCCCGGCGAAGGCGAGCGAGTGGTTGCCCACCCAGGCCACTCCCGTGTTGGGGTCCGCGCCGCCCTCGCCACCGCTCATGATCGCCCAGCTGGCGCGGCCGGGTGGCGTCGTCCAGGTCCGCAGCACCGCCCCCGTGGCCACCGAGTACACCGTCAGTGTCTGCTTCGCATGGGTGGTGTTGGTGGTCCAGGGCGCCGTCCCGACCGCCAGCTTGGTGCCGTCAGGCGACAGCGCGATCGCGAGGATCTCGGTGCCGGCCGGGGTGGCCGGGACCGGCAGCCTGGTCATCGTCAGCCGGGCATGGGAACCGGTGCCCGTGACGCGCACCAGGTACCAGGTCCGGGACCGCCCTCCCGAGTTGAACGCGCCGTAGGGATCGCGGTGCGCGTCCGCGACGAACGTGCGGTCGTCGGCCGCACCGGTGATCCCGGCGAAGCTGAGGCCGCGCGGCGGCTGGAGCGTGGACAGCGTCTTTCCGGTGAGCGTCGAGCGGAGCTCCAGCCCGACCGGTATGGTCTCGTCGCTGACCGGCTGGTTGAACGTCAGGTAGTAGTCGGGGAAGCTGACGGCCGCGCCAGCCGGGCTGCTGCCCGGCACCAGCGTGTCACCGCCTGGGGTTCCCCTGACGGCGACGAGCGAGACCGCGAGTGCGATCACCGCGGCCGCCGCGGCGAGCGGCGCCAGCCAGGCCCCCAGCGGCGGCGCGGCGCCAGCGCGCGCCAGCGGCGACGGGACCCCGGAGGCGCCCAGGCGAGCGGCGGGGGCAGCGGCAGCGGCGGCGCGTCATATACCTGGCTGGTGATCGCGTCCATGGCCGCACGGGTCCGGTCCGCCACGGTGCTCATGACTCCTCCTTGAGCATCCGGCGAGCGCGGCAAGCGCGCGGGACGTCGATGACTTGACGGTGCCGCGGCTGATCCCCATGGCCCGGGCGGTCTCCTCTTCCGTCACTCCGAGGTAGAACCGGAGCACCAGCGCCTCGCGCTGCCGGTCCGGCAACTGGCGGAGTGCGGCGAACACCTCCCGGTGCTCCTCGCTGAGCAAGACAATCGCCTCCACCGAGTCGGCCGTCACCGCGTCGGCGGCGACGACCGACCGATCCCGCCGATCGCGCCTGATCCGCTGCCGCAGCGCGGCCCGGCAGCCGTTGAGCACGCTGGCGCGCGCGTAGGCCAGGGCGTTGCCCGGGTCCGCCAGGCGGCCCCAGTTCCGGTACAGGCCGAAGAACGCGTCCTGCACGACGTCCTCGGCGGCTGTCCTGTCGCCGAGCATGATGACGCCGAGCTTGATCAGCCCGACCGCGTGCGCCTGGTACAGCTCGGTCACGCCGACGCTGGCGTCGGGCAGGCCGGCCCGGCGCGCTCGCGTGTCTATGTCCACACCACTACAGATTGCCGCCGAGAGCGCCGGGTTGCTCCCGCGCCGGAAATTTCCTACCAGGCGATGCTAACGATGTAGTTCATGTCCGGCACGGTCGTCAGCTGGCGGAACTTGCCATCGGCGATCACGACCCACCGGGACCGGTCGGGCGGCGGAGGGTTCGGGCCGGGAAAGCTGCCACCGTTTGGCCCGGGAAGGTTGCTCGCGGATTAACGCGACGGCGTTACCAGGCGATGCCACTGTAAAGGTTCAGGTCGCCCATGGTCGTCAGCGGCCGGAACTTGCCGTCGGCGATCACGCCCCAATGCGGCCGGTAGGCCGGCGGCGGGTTCGGGTCGATGAAGCCAACGCTCGCCATTTCGAGGGTCCACGTCCCGATCAGCGTGCCACCCGACGAGTCGGCCCACAGCAGGTCGTTCGCGAGAGTAGTCGAACTGGGCACGTCGACGGTGACCTGAGCCAGGGTGCGGGCCACGGTCGGGGACGACGTCGAGTACGCCAGCCACGCCAGCGTCTGGGGTCCGGGCGCGGTTATGGTCTCCTGCGGGTTCGGGGACTTGATGGCGGCACACACGATCGTCTTCCCGTCGGCGGTGAGCATCGGGAGGATGGAGAGGTTGTTCACGCAGCTCAGCTGGCCGTGCTGGTCGGTGATCGGGACGGACTCGCGCTGCGTCGACCAGATGACCCGGCTGTCCGCGATGAGGTCGCCGCCGCCTGCCGACATGTCGAGCAGTCGCACCGTCTCGTGTATGACGTCCTGGTGTGTGAGCGCGTCAGAGGCCGCCGAGATCGTGGGAAACGCTAGGGCGCGGTCGTCGTCAACCCAGGTCAGTGCGGTGTTCAGCGACTGGGCGGACCGGCCAGGGCCAGCGAAGACGGTCTGGTCGCTGGTTGACCAGGCGCGCTCCAGCTTCCCGGTGGTCACCGAGTAGACCCGCAGCTGTACCGGCGATTGGGGTGATGTCGCGTAGTTGGGGATGAAGCCCAGCGCGATTTCCCGGCCAGAACCGGACAGCGCAACCGCGAGGACATCGTCACCCTTCAGGTCCGGAATAGGCAGCCTGGTCAGCCGCACTTGAGACGAGGTGCCTGGCACGATCCGCAGCAGGTACCACGTTCTTGGCGGGACGCGGTTGTCAGGAGCACCAGTGTCAATGGGCTTGGTGGCGACGACGAAGGTCCGGTCATCCGCGGCCGCTGTCACGACGGAAAAGGAATTGCCCCGGGCCGGCGTCAGGGTGGCCAGCCGCGCTCCGGTGAGCGTGTCGCCCACGGTCAGTTTGTTCTGAAAGCCTTGCGGGGGCTGCGGAACCAAAGCCGCGTAGTACCGGGGCACGACGCCGGAGGCAGGAGCCGGCCGGTCCGGGATGTTCCTGACGATCACCAGGGAAATGGCGAGCGCTACCACGGCCGCCGCGGCCGCGAAAGGTGCCAGCCATCCGGGGAAGCGGCGCCTCCGGCGCAGACGGACGTGCCGTTCGCCTGGCTTGGCGGCAGCGGTCAGGTCGAGCGGCCGGACCTCGGTCACGGTTTCGCCGTAGGCGCGGGTAGCGGCGCGCACCACGCGTTCGGCCGGAGTCATGACTCCTCCTTGAGGATTCGCCC
>DATBBI010000389.1:0-12038 GCA_036271115.1 Trebonia sp. | reverse complement strand
GAGGCCGTCGGTGATCACCATGATGTCGTAGCCGGTGGACTGGCCGGAGGCGAGCTGCGGGTGGATCTTCGCGAAGAAGCTCGAGTCGTCCTGAATGACCTCGTTGTAGGTGACCTTGATGCCGGTCTTCGCGGTGAAGTCTTTCAGGGTCCCGTGATCCGGGTCGATGTACAGCGCCCAGTTGGCGAACGTGACGGTGCCCGTCGGCTTCTGCGCCTTCCAGAACTTGTCAGCGGCGGACTCGGCCTGCGCCGTGCTCTGCTGCTTGGCGGCGCCCTGCACGCCGCAGGCGGCCGCGGTCAGGGCGGCGGCGGACAGGCCGCCTAGCTGGAGGGCGGCGCGGCGGCTGTAGCGTGCGGTCATTGCGTGCTTCCGATCGCATAGGAGTTGGCTGGGTCCCAGTGCAGCCAGACCTGCTCGCCGCGCTGCGGCCCTGAGGCGTCGTTGGCTGAGTTCTGGCTGTAGACCACGACTTCCGATCCCGCGGAGGTGGTCACGTTGTAGTTGGTCGAGGTGCCGAGGTAGACGACCTCGGTGACGGTGCCGCGCAGCGCGCAGTCATGCTGGCCGGCCCGCGCGGACGGGGCTGCGTCCGCGGCGGCCGCGGCGGCCGCGACCAGGGTGATCTTCTCCGGGCGCACGGTGATCTCCAGCTCGTCGCCAGGCTGCTTGTGCGCGGCCGGGACGACGATCCGGCCGCCGTCGCCGAGGTCGATGACCGCGCCGCCCGTCGCCGGGTCGGTGCTCGTCACCGTGCCGGACAGCAGGTTCGAGGTGCCGATGAAGCCGGCCACGAACCGGGTCTTCGGGTGCTCGTAGATGTCCCGCGGCGCGGCCAGCTGCTCGATGACGCCCTCGTTCATCACGGCGATCCTGTCGCTCATCGTGAGCGCCTCGCCCTGGTCGTGGGTCACGTAGACGAACGTGATGCCGACCTCGCGCTGGATCCGCTTGAGCTCGATCTGCATCGCCTGCCTGAGCTTGAGGTCCAGCGCCCCGAGCGGCTCGTCGAGCAGCAGCGCGCGCGGCCGGTTCACCAGCGCCCGCGCCAGCGCGACCCGCTGCTGCTGGCCGCCGGACAGTTGCCGCGGCCGTCGCTTCGCGTACCCGTCGAGGCCGACGACGCCGAGGATGTCCGTCACCCGGTCGGTGACCTCCTTCTTCGGCGTGTTCTTGCGGCGCAGCCCGAACGCCACGTTGTCGAACACCGTCATGTGCGGGAACAGCGCGTAGGACTGGAAGACCATGTTGACGTCGCGCTTGTGCGGCGGGACGTTCGTCACGTCGGTGCCGTGCAGGTACACGGTGCCCGCGGTCGGCTCCTCGAAGCCCGCGACCACCCGCATCGTGGTCGTCTTGCCGCAGCCAGAGGGGCCAAGCAGGGAGAAGAACTCCCCTTCCGCGATGGCGATGTCGAGGTCGCGGACGGCGGTGACCACCTCACCGCGGGAGCGGAATTCCTTGACCACGCCGTGCAGCTCGATCGCCGGCGGGTCCTGAGAGGCCCGTGCGTCCTGTGGGCTGGTACGAGTCTGCTCAGCCACCTGTTGCTCACTCATTAGAAATGAGACAATTGCACAGGTAAATGCTGTTTTTCAAGTCTTTCCGTTGATTTATCACCCGAACGCAACGAAATCCGGCGGCTCGTTACGTGCGTGTTACGCGTCTGCGGTGGTCGCGCTGAGCAGCTTATCCCGAACGGGCCCGTGGTGACTCTGTTACCGCTACATCGCTCAGTCGAGCGTGTCGATCCACTGGGCGACCCGGCGCGCCTCGGCCTCCATCAGGCCCGGGTCGCGGAACGCGCTGGTCAGCAGCGCGGTGCCCTGGTACCTGGCGATCACCTGGACCGCGAGATCCCGGGCGTCGGGGCGGCCCATGGCCGCGAACTGGCGTTCCGCCCACTCGACGGGCTCGCGCATCAGCTCGGCGGCGGCCGGCGTGCCGTCGGCGCGCTTGCCCAGCTCCTGGCAGAGCGAGCCGTGGGGGCAGCCGTACCGCGCGATCAGGTCGCTTTGCTGGGCGAGGGCGCCGAACAGCGCCCTGAGCCGCTCGCGCGGCGTCTCGTAGGCCTCGTCGACCGCGGCGAGCATGGTCCTCGCCTCGGCCAGGTGCGCCTCGACCACGGCCTGGACGAGGGCGTCCTTGGTCTTGAAGTAGTAGTACACGTTGCCGAGCGGGATCCCGGCCGCCGCCGCGATGTCGGCCAGCGTCGTCTTCTCGACGCCCGCGGCGTAGATCGTCTCGGCCGCGGCGGCGATCAGCCGCTCGCGCTTGCCCCCGTGTGTGCCTTTTGTGCCGCGCTGGCCGGCGCCGGGGGTCGCGGAAAGTGAGTCAGTCATCTTGCTGAGAAGTATAGACCTTCGCGGCCACTTCGTCTAAGTTGGTTAACTGACTGATTACATCATTACGTACCACTCCCGGAGGTTCTGTCAGCATGACCGCACCACCGCTCACGTCGTCGTCATCCGCGCTCGCCACCCGCCGGGGCAAGCTCGTCCTCGCACTGCTCTGCGCCGTCGGCTTCCTCGACTTCCTCGACGCCTCGATCGTCAACGTGGCGCTCCCCTCCATCGCCCGTGACCTGCACTTTTCCGTACAGAACCTGCAGTGGGTGCTCAGCGGCTACGTGGTCACCTACGGCGGTTTCCTGATGCTCGGCGGGCGTTTCGCCGACCTGCTCGGACGGCGCAGGACGCTGGTCGCGGGCACCGTGCTGTTCGGGCTCGCGTCGCTGACTGGCGGGCTCGCGCCGAACGCGGGAACGCTGGTCGGCGCCCGGCTCGTCCAGGGGCTCGGCGCGGCGCTGATGTCGCCGGCCGCGCTGTCGATCCTGACCACGACCTTCAGCTACGGCACCGACCGGGTGCGGGCGCTCGGCGCCTGGGGCGCCATGGCCGGCGTCTCCTCGGCCGCCGGGGTCTTCCTCGGCGGGGTGCTGGCCGCCGGGCCGGGCTGGCGCTGGGTGCTGTTCGTGAACCTGCCCGTCATCGCGGTCATCCTCGCCGCGACGTTCCGGCTGCTTGAGGGAGACACCACGAGGACGTTCCGGATCACCGAATTTGACTTTGCCGGAGCGGTGCTCGGCACCGGAGGGATGCTGCTGCTGATCTTCGCCCTGGTGCGCGCTCCCAGCACCGGGTGGGGCACGGGGCAGACGGTCGGCGCACTGGCCGGCGCGGCGGTGCTCCTCGTGCTCTTCGTGGTGAACGAGACGCGCGTCGCCAGGCCGCTGGTGCCGCTGTCGATCTTCCGCGTGCCCGGGCTGGGCGCCGCCGACGCGACGCAGGTGATCGGGATCGCGGGGTTCTATTCCGCGTTCTTCTTCGTGACCCTGTACATGCAGGACGTGCTCGGCTTCTCCGCCTTCCGCTCGGGCTCGGCGTACGTGCCGGTCACGGTGATGGTCGCCGTGGCCGCTGGCGCCGGGGCGGCCCTGATCACGCGCATCGGGACGCGGCCGCTGATCGTGTCCGGCGCGCTGATCGCGTCGGGCGGAGTGTTCTGGCTGTCCCAGCTTCCCGTGGACGGGTCCTACTGGACCAACCTGTTCCCCGGGCTAATGATCATGGGGTTCGGGCTTGGCGGCGTGTTCGTCGGCGTGCAGACCGCGGCCAACGCGGGCGTGCCGCCGTCGCTCGCGGGGCTGGCGGGGGCGCTGGTTACCGCGTCGACCCAGGTCGGCGCGGCGCTCGGGCTGGCGATCTTCTCGGCGGTGGCGACGGCGCACACCTCGTCGCTGCTGGCCGCCGGGACGGCCCGACCGGTGGCCCTGACCGCCGGGTTCCACCGGGCGCTGCTGCTGGCCAGCATCTTCATCCTCTGCTCGGCGGTGATTGCGCTGCGCGCGGCGAACACGCGCGGCGAGCCGTCGTCCGCCGAGATCACCGGCGTCACCGTCGCCGCTGAGGAGGATGCCTCAGTCACCGTCCGGGCGCCGCGCCCCACCCCCGAACAGGCGTAACCAGCGCCGGTCGCGGGCGCTGGCGGTCGCGCTAGGACCGCCAGCGCCCGTCCCCCACTGGTCACACCAGCCACTTCCGTGGACTTTGTACACGTGGTGACCACTTTTGGCGCCCTTGGACCTCCCGATTGTGGTCATGGCGTCTAACAAAGTGGTCCTATGTATCCAGCACAGAGCAACCCATGAGGTGCGCGAGGTCGGTGAGGCCTCCTGCAGCGCCGACGCAACTCGCTAGTGATCACACCAGCCACTTTCGCGGACTTTTGCGTACGGCGTGACCATTTTTCAGGTCGAGTGACCGGTCACAGGTGGTCTCGGAGTATGCAAAGTGTCGGCTCGTATGCAAAGTCGCGGGTCTGGCGTGTTCACACCAGTCGCTTCCGTTGGCTTTGTTGGCGTGGTGACCACTTTTCGAGGCACCGGGGGCCCTGATTCTGGTCACCAGCCCAACAAAGAGGCGCGGAGCCAACAAAGCGGGGAGGGGTTGCGGCCGCCGGGCTCATGTGCCGCGGTCACACCAGTCACTTGCGTTGGCTTTGCGCACGCCGTGACCATATCCCAGACCAGGTGACCGGTCACAGGTGGTCATTTCGTGCGCAAAGTGCCGGGAGGTGCGCAAAGTCACGTATCGGGGCGCGTTTTCGCGATCCCGGGCCGTGAGAAGATCGCCGAGTGGATCTTGAGCTGAGTGGGAAACGGGCGCTTGTGACCGGCGGGAGCCGCGGTATCGGGCTGGCGGTGGCCAAGGCGCTGGCCGCCGAGGAGGCGGACGTCGCGCTGCTGGCGCGGGACAAGGCCGCGCTGGAAACGGCGCGGGAGACGGTTGCCGCCTTGTCGGCGGGGCAGGTGCTCGCGGTCAGCGCCGACACCGGAGACGACGAGTCGGTGCGCGCGGCTGTGCGCGCAGTCGTCGACGGGCTCGGCGGCGTCGACATCCTGGTCAACGCCGCGGCCCGGCCGAACACTGGCGCGGTGACCGGCATCGAGAAGTTCGATGCCGCGGACTTCTCCGAGCAGGTCAACGTGAAGGTGCTCGGCTACCTGCGGTGCATCCGCGAGGTCGTGCCGCTGATGCGCGCGGCCGGCTGGGGCCGGATCATCAACATCAGCGGCCAGGCCGCCCGGTCTACCGGGGCGATCACCGGCTCGGTCCGCAACGTGGCCGTCGCCGCGATGACCAAGAACCTCGCCGACGAGCTGGGCAAGGACGGCATCAACGTCAACGTGGTGCACCCCGGTGTCACCGTGACGGAACACACCCCGCAGACCCTCGCGCTGCGGGCCGAACGCGCCGGGGTGTCAGTGCCGGAAATCGAGCGCCGGATCGGCGCCTCCATCGGTATCGGGCGCCTCGTCACCGCCGAGGAAGTGGCGACGGTCGTCGCGTTCCTCGCCTCGCCGAAGAGCGTCGCGCTCAACGGCGACGCGATCACCGCGAGCGGCGGCAACGTCGGCCCGATCTACTACTGACCTCCGCGAGCCGGCCAGGACCGTGTCACAGGAGCTGGCGGACCTGGGCGGCGAAGCGGATGTGGGCTAGCGGATCCTGGTCGGCCGAGGTCGGGTGCAGGACGACCGTGCCGGCGCCAGCGGCGGCCCAGGAGCGGACTGCCTCCGCGACGGCGCCGGCGTTGCCCGGGTCGGCCGCCATGTACTGGACGATCCGATGCGGGCCAGAGCGGCCCGCGGCGGTGCGGCCGGCTTCGACGGCCTCGCGGGCGGTCCCGAACTCCTCCACGGTCGTGACCCGGTCCAGGATGGCGCCGTCCGCGACCTCGCCGCTCAGCCGCAGGGTGCGCGGGCCTCGCGCCGCCGCGAGGACCTCGGGCGCGGCGGCGGGCGGCCAGCCGAGCTGGACCCCGTCGAGACGCACGTAGCGGCCGTCGGTGCTCACCCGGTCGCCGCGCAGCAGCGAGCGCAGCGCCTCGATGTACTCGCGCAGCAATGTGACGGGCGACTCGGGGCGCGCGCCCACCTGGCCCATCCAGTCCTGCACGCCGTGGCCGACGCCGACCGTCAGGCGGCCGGGGAACAGCCGGTGCAGCGTGGCGGTCTCCATCGCGGTGAGCGCCACGTTCCTGAGCGGAACGGGGAGCACGCCGATTCCCACTCGCAGCCGTGTGGTCCAGGCGAGCACGGCCGCGGCGGTCGCGATCCCGCCGCCCCAGAAGCAGTCCTCCCAGAGCCATAGCTCGTCCAGGCCCTCGTCTTCCGCCGCGCGGGCGACGTCGCGCAGCCGTTCCGGGGGAACCTGGGGAATGCACGTCGCCCCAAAGGTTGTCACGCGGCCCAAGGGTAGGGCACGCAGGGCGCTCAGCCGGTGATGGCGGCGGCTACCGGGTAGCTGCCTACCGTGACCGGGGCGTAGACGCGGCCGGTTTTCGTGTCGATCAGCGTGACCGTGTAGCCGTAGGGCTCCACCACGACGGCGGTCTGGCCAGCCAGCGTGATGGCGGTCGGGTAGGTGTAGGCGCCGACGTTGAGCGGGACACCGGCCGTGCCGGTGCGGGTGTCGACCGGGGTGACGGTGCTGTCGATCGTGTTCACCACGTACGCGGTCATGGCCAGTGCCCAGGGGCCGGCGCCCACCGGGATCGGTTTTCCTGGCTTGCCGGTGCCGGCGGCGATCGGCGTGACCGTGGCCGCCAGGCTGTCGGCGACGTATACCGTCGTGCCGTCCGGGGTCGCGACGACGGCGCGCGGGCCCGCGCCCGCCGGGATCTGCAGGCCGGCCTTGCGGGTCGCGACGTTGACCGGGCTGACCGTGTTCGAGGCGTAGTTCGCCACCCAGGCGACGGGATCGCGGGCGCTGGCCGCCGCGGCGAGGAAGCCAGCCGTGCCTGGCGGCGTCACATGTGCGGCGGTGAGAGGCGCGGCGGTGAGAGATGCCACGCTCGTGGAGACGGCGGGCTGGGGGGCGGAGAAACTAGTCCGTTCCGAATCGAAAATGCCGTTCAGCGGCTGGGCGTAACGGTCATTGGCGGTGAGGGTACCCAGGCCGAGGGCGGCCTCGATCGTCCGGAGCAGGCTGTAGTGGGTGGAGCGGATGGCGTCCTGGTAGCCGGCCTTGACGCCCGCCGAGGCGAGCACGATCGTGGGCACGCGCTGCGCCGGGTGCTGGTAGTCCTGGGCGTCCTCGTCGAACGTGATGATCGCGAGCGACCGCTGGGTGCGCCAGGCCGGCGAGTTCATGATCGCGGCCAGCTCGGTCTGGAGGAATTCGTCGCCCGCCGCGATGCCGCAGCCTTCCATATCGGCGCAGTCGTCGGGGGCCACCCAGGCGAAATTCGGGGTGGTGGCGGGATTCGCCATGTCGCTACCGAGTTCCTCGAGCGGGACGACGTGGCTCGCGCAATAGCGCGGGCGGTCACGGACGTCCTGGTAGTACATCATCGGCTGGTCGTCGTTCCGTCGATGGTATAGAGCGGGTTTTCCTCTTCGGGGTCGGTGAGCGGGACGCCGAACGCGCTGCCGCCGGCGAGCGCGAGGTAATTGGCGTCGCTCGGGTGCTCTTCCGCGTAGAAGTTCGTCAGGGTCGCGCCACGGCGCCGGAGGCTATTCAGGTACGGGGCCTGCTTGGCGTTGCCGATGACCTGGCTGTAGTCCTCGTTCTCAAAGTAGAAAAGAAAAACGTGCTGATAGCCGGGGACGTCGGCCGCCGGGGCGTGAGCGGCGCCGGCGCGGGAGCCGGCTGATTAAGGGTCAGGCTGATATCGGCGGCGGTCGCGTAGTTATATCCGGTCTGCGGCGCGTCGGGGCCATTCCAGTCGGTGAGGGTGGTCGTCAGGGTGATCGTCACCCGGGCCCGCGTCGCGCCCGCGGGAACCGTGCCGGCCGCTTGCCGGTAATCGAGCACGGGCTTCGCCTGTTTCCCGGCAGGCCCGATCGCGGCGGTCGCGAGAATTCGCCCGCTTGCGCCCGTGAACTGAACGGTGAGTTCCGCGGCGCTGGTCTTGGTGCCGCCTAGCCAGCCGGCGATGTCGTAGCGCGCATTCGGCGCGACGGACGCCTGCTGAACGAGTTTCGCGGTACCGCCGGCACCGCCGGCGAAGAGATTGCCACGGTTGCCCGGCCAGGATTTGGCGGTTTTCGGAAATCCCGGGGTGCCATGGCGGACGACAGTGGGCAGGCCGCCGGCGACCTGCCAGCCGGGAATTGTGACGGCGTCCCAGCCTTGAGCCGAGGTGGCACCGACAGTGGCTTCGGGATTCAGCAGGAGGTTCGTGCCCGGCGCGGCCATGGCGGCGGTGGCCGTGACGTGCGCAACCGGCGTGGCGGCCAGCACCGGGCCTGGCTGGCCCGTCGCCAGCGCCGCAGCGAGCAGCACCGCGAGCGTCCCAGGGATTCCCGCGCCCGCGCGGCGCGTAGCAGCCGTTCGAAAGGCCATGGAAACCCCTGCCTATCCGTGCGACGCGAATATTTAGCCAGCACGGTAGGCGAGCGCTCGCGCCGCCTCCACCGTCGATCTCAGAACTCTCGACGGCCAAACGGTGAACACCGGCGAAGCACGCGCGGTTGTCTCATGGTGAGATGGGTACCACCTGTAATCCGGGACGCAGCTAACCTCTTTGCGGTAACGACGGAGACGATCCAGTCGTTGCCTCGTTAAGGGGTTGTGATGTGTGAACGCCGGGTCTCGCATAGCGATCGCGACACCGCGCGACTCGCCCAGATTGTCGTGAATGTCACATGGCAAAGGGGTGGGTCGGATAAGATCGCGTATGCTATGCGCGGCACAATAGCGTCAGCAACCCGGGTGCGGCCTCCGGCAATTGCTGTCGGTGCGTTGGGACGGGGTGGGTCCGGCGCCGGTAACACTGCGGTCATCGATTATGATGACTGTCGATACCACGAAAGGCGGAAATCCAAGTGGCCCAGAAGATTCAGACGCTCTTCATCGACGACATCGACGGCGGGGCAGCCGAAGGCACGGTGCGCTTTGCGCTAGACGGCACGGAATACGAGATCGACCTCAACGCGAAGCACTCGGAGGAGCTGCGCTCCGCCATCGGCAAGTACGTCAGCCACGCCCGCAAGGTGGGCGGCAGCGCTCGCCGCGCTGGCCGTGCTCCGGGCAGGACCAGCAGGGGGGCTGGCTCCGCGCTCAACACCACCGAGATCAGGACCTGGGCGCGCGAGCAGGGTTATGACATTAAGGACCGTGGCCGTGTGCCGGCGGACCTCGTCGCCAAGTACCAGGCGGCGACCGGTAAGTAACACGTCCGCAGGAATATCTAGTTTCCCCGCGACCCGGGACCACATTCAGCGTAACGCCCCCCGGCGAGGCAGCCGGGGGGCGTTATTTGTTCCGCAAGATGGAACACTGCGTGACGCGCTCAGGCGTATGTCGATTCCTCGCGGTCTTCGCCGCCGTTGGTATCGCCATCATGGCTAGCCTTGTTATCGTCGGCTCCGGCTTCGCTATCACGCGCGTCCGCGGCGGTATCGCCGGCGTCGGCTCCGCTATCACGCGCTTCGGCTCCGCTATCGCCGGCTTCGGCTCCGCTATCGCCGGCTTCGGCTCCGCTATGGCCGGCTTCGCCGGTGCCGTCGGCGCTTTGCGCCGGCGGGACATGACCGGGAGCCGGGTGCAGCGGCGCGGCCGGCATTGCCTGATACTGCGGGGCGGTCAGCATCCACGCGCACGATATGAGCAGCGATATGACAAACACACAGTAAACCCAGAAAATCGGGGTGAGACCGGAGCTGATCGTCAGCCCGGCGGCCTGGCTCTGCGAGATGCCGAACATCGCCGGCGTCGCGGGCTCGCTCGCCTGAATAAGCGCGGATATCGCCTGCGCGGCCAGCGGCAGTATCGCGCCAGCTAGCAGCGCCGCGCCCTGCCGTGCCGGGCGCCACACGGCGGCGAGCACCGCCACCACGACGACCGCGACGATGACGGCGACGTTCCCCGCGATCACCGGCGCCGGGCTCGCGAACGCGTTGCCCGCCGTGACGGTCTGCGAGGCCCCGGTCGAGGTCTGGGTCAGCGTGTAGGTGTCCCATGGGGGCACGAAGGCGGCCACCGTGCCGACCGCCGCGAGCAGCAGCAGCGCGATCGGGCCCGCGTCCGTGGCGCGCGGCCGCGACGGGCCGCCCCAGCTGCCCCTGCCGCCCGTCCCTGGCAGGTTGCCGGGCTCGGCGCTGCCTGGCACCGCGGCGACGGCGCGTGACGGCGCGATGAGCGCGACCACCGAGCCGGCGGCGCACGCGAGCCAGCCGAGCAGGCTCAGCACGAGGCCGGCCCCGAGCCCGCCGTACGCGATCACCTGGCCGAGATCCGCGAAGAACAGCCCGAACGTCACCGCGCTTAGCCCGGCGCCGAGCAGCGCCCCGATACGCGCGCCGCCGGACCGTGCCCTGAGCCCGCCCGCGACAAGCACGGCGCTTACCGCCCACGTCAGCAGGTAGAGCAGGTGCGGCACCAGCTGTTCGGTCTGCGCGGCGAGGCTGTGCGTTCCTATGTAACTGGGGAACAGCCCGATCAGCCCGAGCAGCACGCCCAGGCCGAGCAGGCTCGCGCCGGCCGCGGTCCAGGCGGGTCCGCGCCCGCGCGGGCGCAGCGCCGCCGGTATGGTCATCTTGGGCAGCTTGAACCCGGCGCGCGGCGTCTTCTGGACGGGCGCGATCGTCTCGGGCTGCTCGATCGCGACGAACCGCCCCCAGGCCTGCTCCCAGCCTTCGCGGGTTTCCGGCCACCTGTCGACCGGGTCGGACTCCGGCGCGCCAGCTACCCAGATGCCGTAATAGCGCTTTCCCCGTCCGATCTCGTACTTGGCGCCCCGGTGCGAGATGCTCACCTTATCCGGCACGGTTCCAGCCTCCATGCTTGTGCCCCTGTTCCCCGTGATGGGTTTCCTAACAGTGGCCACCGTAGGCCGCGGAACTGGAGGTCTGCTGAAAACCAGCTCAGGCGCTACTGAGCGTGAAGGGGGCAACCTGGGCCGTGCAGGCCGTGCAGCGCGTGCACCGGGCCCTCCCCGCCGCCGAGGCTCGCCAGCCCGTTCGCGACCGCGTCGCCCGCCACGGCGGCGGCCTGCCGGGCCGCGTCCGCGAGGGGCAGCCCTGCCGCCAGGCCCGCCGCCAGTGCCGCCGAGTGCGTGCAGCCGGCCCCGTGCGTCGCCGCGACGGGGTACCGCGGCACGCTGATCCGCAGGTGGCTACGCCCGTCGAACAGGTGGTCCACCGGCTCGGCGCCGTGCCCGCCGGTGACGAGCGCGGCGGCCGCGCCCATGTCGACGAGCCGCTGCGCCAGCGCGGCCCGGTCCTCGGTGGCCATGCCGGTCAGCGCCTGCGCCTCAGGCAGGTTCGGCGTCACGACCGTCGCCAGCGGGAACAGCCGCCCTGTCAGCGTCTGGACCGCGTCCGGCTGCAGCAGCCGGCTTCCTGAGCTGGCCACCATCACCGGGTCCACCACGAGCGGCAGGCCGCGCCCGGTCAGCTCGTCCGCTACCGCCTCGATGATGGCGGAGGAAAAGAGCATGCCGGTCTTTGCCGCGTCCGCGCCGAGATCATCGAGAACTGTCCTTATCTGATCCCGAACGATCCCGGGTGACTGCTCGGCGATAGCCGTTACTCCGAGCGTGTTCTGCGCGGTGAGCGCGACGATCGCCGACATGCCGTGCGCGCCGCAACGGGCGAAGGCCTTCAGGTCCGCCTGGATGCCCGCCGCGCCGCCGGAGTCCGACGAGGCGATCGTCAGCACCCTGGGGATCATGTGAGAACCTGCCCCGCCATGGGGCTAGAGGCGACCGCATGCCAGCGGAGCGGGATGCGGCCCGCCTGGCTGGCGGCGCGGCCCGCCTCGACCGCCAGCCGGATCGCGACCGCCATCCGCTCCGGGTCCGCGGCCCTGGTGATCGCCGACGCGACGAGCACGGCCGCGCAGCCGAGCTCCATCGCGAGGGCAGCGTCGCTCGCGGTGCCGATGCCGGCGTCCAGGATCACCGGCACGCCGGCCCGCTCGACGATCATCGCGATGTTGTGCGGATTCCTGATGCCGAGCCCTGATCCGATCGGCGAGCCGAGCGGCATCACCGCGGCGCAGCCGGCCTCCTCGAGCCGCAGCGCGAGC
>DATBBI010000388.1:0-2182 GCA_036271115.1 Trebonia sp. | reverse complement strand
CGCCGACACGATCCGCCTGGTGGTGGCATTGATCGGGACCGCGAGCCCGAGCCCGACACCGGCCACCGCGGTGTTGATGCCGACCACCCGGGCGCGGGAGTCGGCGAGCGCGCCGCCGGAGTTGCCGGGGTTGAGCGCGGCGTCTGTCTGGATCACGTCCTCGATGATTCGCTGCCCGGCCGGCATCGACCGGCCGAGGGCGCTGACTACGCCCGCGGTGACCGACCCGGCCAGCCCGAGCGGGTTGCCGACCGCGACGACCAGCTGCCCGACGACGAGGCTGTCTGCCTCGCCGAGGACCGCGGGCGCGGGCGTTTCGCCGGTCGCGCGCACCACCGCGAGGTCCGACAGCGGATCCACGCCGACGACGGTGAACGGCGCGGTGGTCCCGTCCCAGAACGCGGCGGTTCCGCCGGACGCCTGGCCGACGACGTGCGCGTTCGTGAGCAGGAACCCGTCCGCGGTGAAAACGACCGCCGACCCGAGGCTCTCGCCGCGTCCCCCCGACCCGCGCCGGGGCACCCGCAGGCTCGCCACCTTCGGCGTGAGCTGCTCCGCGACGCCCGCCACGATCTGGGAGTAGGCGTCGAGGGGTTCAATTTCTGCCATACTTCGATTACATCATTACAAAGCAAAAAAGCAAGTCTCGCCCGAACGTCCGCGGCCGACTCCGGGACGGCGCTGCGCGCCGCTGCTCGAACGTCGTGGATGGCCCATCGACCACCTTCTATGGTGGACGATGTCACATCGACCACGTTCGGGGCGGCCTGGCGGGACCAGGGTCACCACGGGCCCGTTTGGGATAAAAGAAGAGCGCGGGACCGTCGGACGCGATAACCCTTTGCACCACCGTGAGCCAGCCGGCGAAGCTGGCCGCGTGCCGGTCCTGTCACTGTGGGACGAGACCCCGCTGCCCGCGTGGTCGCAGCTGCGCCGGCGGCTGCGCGACGATCCCGGCGTCCGCGCGCTGCTGATCGCCGAGCTCAGCCGCCACCCGGCGACCGCGGGCCGCCTCGCCGGCCTTCGGGCCTATCGCACGCCGACGCCGCACCCGTCGCACTCGACCTGGTTCGAGGGCAGCTGGGTCCCGGATGGCACCGATGTGCTCGTCAAGCTCAACATCACTCCCCGGGAGCGGTTCTGGATGGCGACCGCGTCGGCGGCGACCACCGGCCTCGTTCCGCGCGTGCTGGCGAGCGACAGATCTCTTGGCGATCTCGACGTCGCCTGGCTCGTCCTCGAGCGGCTGCCCTACGTCTACGACCCGGCGTGGGGCGCGGCCGGGTTCTCCGCGCTGCTGGCGGCCGCGGCCCGGTTCCAGGTTTTCGCTGCTGGCGTAGACACTCCGCTGGTCTACGAGGAGGGCGTCGGCACGATCGGGCACTGGGCGGCCGGCGGGCGGGAGCTGTGCGCGGACGCCGGGGTTCTGCTGCGGCACCTCGACGCGGACTGGGCGTGGGTCACCGGCGTGGCGCCGCCGGAGGTGATGTTCGGGGACCTGCATTTGGGCAACGCTGTGTTCCGCGCGCCGCCACCCGGGCTGACGGCGCTGCTGTTCGACCCGATTCCGCGCCGCCAGCCGTGGCCGTTCGAGCCCGCCTACCTTGAGGTCGTGTGCGGCGGTTCGGGGCTGGTGGCCGAGATGGCCGCGATCCGTTCCCGGCAGGGCCGGCCGACGGGCGGGCCCGAGGAGGCCGGCCGGCTCGGAGCCCTGTACTGCGCCTGGATGGCCCTGCTCTTCTGGAGCATCCAGCCGGACGAGGCCAGGCGGGCGCGGCTCGCGCAGTACGTCACGGCCGCGGCCAGGCTCGACAGGTAGGCCGTCGGCGCCATCGCGCATAACGATCGTCGTTCGATGTGCGGAGGGAGTGTTGCCAGCCGGCCGCCGGCGGCGTTGGATAAGGGAACCATGCCGCGCCCTGTCGCTCACCTGGCTAATCTCGACCTGAACCTGCTCGTCGCGCTGCGGGAACTGGTCCGGGAGCGTAGCGTCACGCGCGCGGCGCAGCGGCTCGGCGTGACCCAGCCCGCGGCAAGCGCGGCGCTGTCCAGGCTGCGCAGGCACTTCGGCGACGACCTGCTGGTCCGCGAGCACGGCGAGTATGTCCTGACCGCGCTCGGCGAGCAGCTCGCCGAGCAGGTCGAGGTGGTGTGCGCCGCCGCGGAGCGGCTGTTCGCGGCC
>DATBBI010000387.1:0-1905 GCA_036271115.1 Trebonia sp. | reverse complement strand
GGACGCCGCCCGGGAGGCCAGCCGGGAGGAAGGCCTGACCGCCTGGGACGCCGCCGACGAGGCCATCACCACGCGCGCCGCGGCGATCCTGGCCGGACAGGCTCCCCGGGTGTCGTTCGTCTACCTGGGCGCCGTCGACTTTGCCGGGCACGCCACCGGCTCCGGAACCGCCTACCGGGCGGCCCTGCGGGCCGCTGATCAGCGGGTCGGGCGGCTGGTGGCAGCGGTGCGCGCCCGGCCGTCCGGCCCGGAAGAGGACTGGACGATCGTGGTGGTCACCGACCACGGGCACCTGGACGAAGGCGGACACGGCGGGCGCGAGCCCGAGGTCACAACCGCGTGGGCGGCTGCGGCTGGACCCGGGATCCGGCCGGGCGCTCCGCCGCTGGTCGCGCGGCAGGAAGAGGTGGCGCCGCTGGTTCTGGCCACAGCAGGCTGCCCAGAGCATCGAGGGTGAGCGCGCAGGCGAGCACGACGCCGACACCGACCGCGGCGCCGCCCACGGCGTCGCTGAAAGTGTGCGCCCCGTTGGCCACCATGGCGGCCGCGACGGCCGTTGCCATCAGGACCGCCAGGAGCACGAGCAGCAGCCGCAGGCCGGCCGGCACGCGGAACGGCGATTTGGCGAGCAGCACGGCGAAGCTGGCCGCCAGCACGAAGCTGCTGGTGGCGTGCCCGCTGGGAAAGGCCGCCCCGATGGCCTCGCCGACGGTCGGCTTGAGCACGTAGTCGGTCATGCCGATCGCGAGGGGCACGGCCAGGGCCGTCAGCACGGCTCCCCGCCACCGGCGGGTGATCGCGCACGCCAGCAGCAGCGCGAACGTCATGGCCGTGACCGCTTTCAGCTGGCCGAGGTGAGGCAGCCAGTCCAGCAGCACGGGAAACCGGCCCTGCTGTGCCTGGAACCGCGGGTCGAACGTCGCGTCGAGCCAGCCCGGCAGCCCGTAGCCGGCGAAACGTGCACCGGTCGCCGCGATCGCCGCCACGCAGGCCGTCAGCAGCATCATGGCTGGACGGCGAAGCGATCCGGGCAGGAGCGGCATCAACTCATGGTATGCGGGCGGACAGGGGGACGAACCGCCTGGCCTTGCTGGTCATGGGGTCGCGATCCAGCGCGCCGACCCGGCAGAAGCCGACCTGCGGAGAGGCCACTCCCGCCTGGCGCAGGCTGCGTTTGACCGCGGCGGTCACGGCGGACGGGTCGAAGTCGCCGTCGATCACCGCGACGATGTCGGCACCGCGTTCGGTCTGGCGGATCTGGAATTCCCGGACCGCCGGGGCGTGCAGCAGCGGGGCACCGATGACGAACGGGTGCACGCTCGCCTCGGCGTACCGGAACAGGTCGTCGGACCGCCCCTCCACGCTGGCGCGCAGCGCGCCGCCGTCGCTCGTCCCGGCCGGCGTGAAGCGGTCGGTCAACTCGTACCTGATGATCGGCTGGGTCAGGTTGTGCAAGTTCGTGACCAGCACCTTGGACGAGGTCGTACCGTCCGGGACGGGGCGGCCCTCGTCGTCGACGCACTCCGCGATGCAGGTGTCGCCGGCGAACGTGAGCACCGCTTCGCCCGGCTCGCTGTGGCCGACCAGGCCCTCGGTGGAGGCGAACAAGTCGATCACCGGCACGCCGAAGGCCTCGGTGACGGCGATCCGTTCGGGCATGCTGATGGCCTCCGCGAACGAGCTGACCGAGCGCAGGTTCAGCTTCAGGCGGCCGTCCCGCTGCTCGGCGGCCAGCTCGGCCAGCTTGGCCGCGTAGGCGAGCAGGTTCGGCGGCTGGGCCCCGTTCAGCCGCCGGACGATCTCGGCGATCGGCAGGCTGGCCGGCGCGCTCACCAGGCGGACCGGCGGCCGGGTCGCGGTCACGCAACCCAGGCCGCTGGAATGAACCGGCGAACCCGCGCCGAC
>DATBBI010000386.1:0-5671 GCA_036271115.1 Trebonia sp. | reverse complement strand
GTCCCGCGGCCGCGCGCTGCATGAGCGCGCCATCGGGGACCAGCGCCATCAGCGCGGCTTCCGCCGCGCGGACCTTGGCTACCTGGTAAGCGTCACGCACGCTGCCTAGTCTGCCCCGCCTTCGGCGATGACAACAGCGGTCGCCACGCCGCCGTCGTGACTGAGCCCGGAAGGTCGCGTTCTCTCTCGGTGAACAGCCTGATGGCAAGACGTTGCGTCCGGGACGCGTCCTAGCCCGGACGCACGGCGGGCGATCTCGATGACGTCGATGCCGACGCCGACGATCATGCCATCGCCAGGCGTACCGCCTCCGCGAGCTGGGCCGCGACGCGCTCGGCCAATTCGCTCTCCCGCGCCTCGACCATCACCCTGATGGCCGGCTCGGTGCCGCTCGGTCGCAGCAGGACCCGCCCCTTGGTGCCCACCGCGGCCTCGGCGGTGCTGACTGCGCGCTCGAGCGCCGGGTCGGCCATCGCGCGGACCTTGTCGCCGCGCACGTTGATCAGCACCTGCGGGTACCTGGTCATCGCCTTCGCGGCGGCGGAAACGGGGACGCCGCTGCTGTTCACCGCGGCGAGCAGGTGAAGCCCGGTCAGCACGCCGTCGCCGGTGGTGGCGTGGCCCATCTGGATGATGTGCCCGGACTGCTCGCCGCCGAGCACGTAGCCGCCGTCCCGCATCGCGGCATACACGTACTTGTCACCGACCGGGGTCTGAACCACGGTGATGCCGGCGTCCCGCATCGCGTCGTGGAAGCCGAGGTTGGACATCACGGTCACGACCACCGCGTTGCCCGCGAGCTGGCCGCTGCGCTTGAGCTGCGACGCGAGCACGGTGAGGATCTGGTCGCCGTCGAGCGGCGCACCGTCGGCGTCCACGGCCAGGCAGCGGTCGGCGTCGCCGTCGAAGGCCAGGCCCGCGTCCGCGTCGTGCTCGGCGACCGCGGCGGCCACCGCGTCAAGGTGAGTCGATCCGACGCCGGCGTTGATGTTCTCGCCGTCCGGCGCGGCCCCGATGGCGATGACCTCGGCGCCGGCCCGGCGCAGCGCCCGCGGGCCGATGCTGTACGCCGCGCCGTGCGCGCAGTCCACAACGACGCGGAGCCCGTGCAGCGGGGGACGCCCGTCGGCCGCCACCGGCAGCGTGGCGAGCAGGTGGTCGAGGTACACCTCGTGCTTGGAGTACGCATCGGTGACCCGGCCGAACACGGCCGGGTCAGCCGCGACGTCCTGGACGGCGGTCCTGTCCGGCGGCGTCACCCGCAACAGGGCCTCGATCTCGTCCTCGGTCTCGTCAGGAAGCTTGACCCCGCCGGGGCCGAAGAACTTGATCCCGTTGTCCGGCGCCGGATTGTGGCTCGCGGACAGCACCACGCCGAAGTCCGCTTGCAGCGCGCCGGTGAGGTAGGCGACGCCAGGCGTGGGGATGACCCCGAGCCTGAGCACGTCGACGCCAGCGCTGGCCAGCCCGGCGACGACCGCTGCCTCGAGGAAGTCGCCGGACGCGCGCGAGTCACGGCCTATTACCGCCACCGGGCGGCCTGGGCGCTCGGGGCGCTGAGGGCTGCCCACGCGATCGGCGAGCACCGGCACCGCCGCCACGGCCAGTTCCATGGCGAGCTGCGCCGTCAGCTCACGCCCGGCCACTCCTCGAACGCCGTCAGTACCGAAGATCCGGCCCATGTCAGGTATCCGGGTCGAGGTGACGCTTAGCGCTTGGAGTACTGCGGAGCCTTGCGGGCCTTCTTGAGGCCGTACTTCTTCCGCTCCGTCACCCGGGCGTCCCTGGTGAGGAAGCCGGCCTTCTTGAGCGGCGGCCGGTTCTCCGGGTCGACAAGGATCAGCGCGCGGGCGACGCCGAGCCGCAGCGCGCCGGCCTGCCCGGTGACGCCGCCGCCGCCGATGCGCGCGATCACGTCGAACTGGCCCTCGGCGCCGATCAGCACGAATGGCTCGCTGACGATCTGCTGGTGCACCTTGTTCGGGAAGTACGAGTCAAGGGGGCGGCCGTTGATCGACCACTGGCCGGTGCCGGGGACGATGCGGACGCGGGCGATGGCCTCCTTGCGGCGGCCGGTGCCGGCGGCGTTGCCGGTGATCACCGGACGGCGCGCGGCCCTGGGCGCGGCGGCCTCAGAAGACTCGCTGGTGTACTCCGACGGGGTTTCCTCGCCGCCGGAACTGTCGTCGGCCAACTCCGGGTCGAAGTAAGCCGTGTCTTCTGCGGGCGTCTCTACGCCGGTGGGCTCGGCCACGGTGCTATTCCTCACGCTTCCTTGCGGCACTACTGGGAAATCTGCCGGATCTCGTACGACTGCGGCTGCTGCGCCTGGTGCGGGTGGTCGGGACCGGCGTAGACCTTGAGCTTGCCGAGCGTCTTGCGGCCGAGCGAGTTCTTCGGCAGCATCCCCTTGACGGCCTTCTCGACGGCCCGCTCCGGGTGCTTGGCCATCAGGTCCGCGTAGCTGACCGCGGTCAGGCCGCCCGGGTAGCCGGAGTGCCGGTAAGCCTTCTTGTCCTGCAGCTTCGAGCCGCTGAGCGCAACCTTTTCCGCGTTGACCACGATGACGAAATCGCCGGTGTCGACGTGCGGCGCGAAAATGGGCTTGTGCTTGCCCCGCAGCAGCACCGCCACGTGGCTGGCCAGGCGGCCGAGCACGACGTCAGTGGCGTCGATGACATGCCACTGCCGTGTGATGTCACTGTTCTTCGGGCTGAATGTGCGCACAGTCGTTAAGCCTTCGCATGTGGTTCGTTAGACAGGAGACCTGCCGACGGAGTCCGTCGCTCCACCCGCCCCCGCGACCGGCTCAGCGTGCGTGACGCTATGCGGCTCGTCGCGGATGACGCCAATGCAGCATACTGCGAATCCGTCCCGCACGCCAACGCGCGCGAAGACGGCCCCGCAGGACCATCAAATTCTACCGCACCCTGAGGCCCAGGCAGCCGTAGGCGCCGCCCGCATCCCTGGGACGCTGCTTACGATTTGGGCACTGAGGATTACAGAGCGCTGAAAGTTCTGCGACCACCCGTGCCGGGCTGGTATGGACGATAATCTCTTCCCCATGGGATACCAGGGTGAGGACGGCTCTCGCACGCGTGCGAACTCACGGCGCCAACCTCCCTGGCAGTCGTCGCCGGATGCGGGGCAGGCCGATTCTGGCGACGGTTACGACGCCTACGCGCCAGACGACTCCTATGCCGGCTACGACGCCTACAACCACGGCCACGACGGCTACCGCGACGACGGATTCGGCCAGCCGGACGGCTACGGCGGCTCGGGGGGATACCCGGCTCAGCAAAGCGGCTACGGCTCCGGGGGATATCCAGCCCAGCCGGACGGCTACGGCTCCGGGGGATATCCCGCGCAGCCAGACGGCTACAGCGGTTCAGGGGACTATCCGGCCCAGCAGGGCGGCTACGGCTCAGGCGGCTATCCCGCGCAGCGGGACGGCTACGGCGGCTCTGGCGGCTACCCGGCCCAGCCGGACGGCTACGGCGGCTCTGGCGGCTACCCGGTCCAGCAAGGCGGCTACGGCTCGGGGGGCTATCCGGCCCTGGGCAACGGCACCGAGACTGAGGACGTTGCCGGACGCTACGCGGGCAACGACTGGTACGGCGGCCGGCCGGCCGGGGCCGGGGCTTCCGGCTCCGGCGCCGGTTTCGCCGACACCGGCACGTACAACCTGGATGCCCGCACCATCGACGCCTACGGCAGCGGACCGCACCCGGCGGCCAGGGAGGCAGCCGACCCGCCGGGCCTCGTGCACACCGGGCAGCAGGAGCGGTACGACGGCCAGTACGGCGCGTACTCCGGCTACGAGGGCCACGATGACTACCAGGACGCGCCGGGATACGGTCCCTCCCAGGGCTTTGACCAGGGCTTCGAGCAGGGAGGCTATGGCCAGGGCTACGACAACCGCGACGACTACGCCGACCCCTACCAGGACCGGTACGGCGACGACGGCACGGCGCCGCCTGCGGGCAAGCCCGGTAAGACCCGGAAGAACCCTGGCAACGCAAAAAGCGGCAAGCGCCGGCTGCTGATCGCGTGTATCGCGGTCGTGGTGGCGGGGATCCTCACGGCGGCTGGCTACGTCTTCCTGCTGAAGCCGAAGCCCGCCCCGGTGAGCCCCACGTCGGCCGCCCCGCTCCCCTCCCCTGGCTCCACCTCCGCGGCGACCGCCGCCTGCGTCAAGCAGTTCGGCCAGTACTGCCACATCGAGCTGCGCACCGATGATCCCGCCCCGCTGACGCTGGCTGAGCTCTTCCCGCCCGCGTTCGCGAACGAGACCGACCACAGCTCGTTCACCAGGGCGGGCACGAAGCTGGACACGACCTGCTCGAAAGCCGCCATCGGCCAGGACCTGATCACCGCGCTGCAGGACGGCAAGTGCACGCAGGTGCTGCGCGCCAGTTACTTCTCCGGCGACGGCAAGATGATGGGCACCATCGGCGTGGCCAACCTGGCCACCACCAACGAGGCGCACCACGCGGGGAAGCTGGTCGGCACCGCTGATTTCGTCGAT
Source organism: Trebonia sp. (assembly GCA_036271115.1). GTDB lineage: Bacteria > Actinomycetota > Actinomycetes > Streptosporangiales > Streptosporangiaceae > Trebonia. The sequence goes on along the minus strand of DATBBI010000386.1, from coordinate 1,143 downwards.
CCGCTCACCACGAAAACGGGCGTCACGAGCAAGCTCGGCAAGGGCACGGGGATCGTCGAGGCGGAGTACAAGGGCCACTACCTGATCGTGATCTGGGCCGAGTTCACCTCGACGAACGCGCCCGCCAACAATACGCAGGATCAGCAGCTCCAGCAGTTCGGCGCCGACCTGATCGCCGGCACAGCCAACATCAGCCTGAGCCAGCGCATGCTCAACGGTCACCCCGCGACGGCCGCCGCCAGTTAGCCGCCGGTGTCCTGGGTGACGCGGACCTGCCTGGTGAGCGCGGCGCGCGCCGCGAGCTGCCCGGGCGCCGGGTAGCGCACTTCCTCCAGGCACAGCCCGTGCGGCGGCACCACCCGGACCGCGGGATCGCGGACCGCGGCGGCGAGGACGGCGGACGGCCACGACGGCGGACGGCTGCCCTCACCGACCGCGAGGAGCGCGCCGACGAGCGCGCGGACCATGTTGTGGCAGAAGGCGTCCGCGACCACGCAGGCGACCACGACGCCGTCGTCGTCCCGCCGCCAGTCGAGGCGGCGCAGCGCGCGCACCGTGGTCGCGCCCTCCCTGCGCCGGCAGAAGGCAGCGAAGTCGTGCTCCCCGGTCAGCGTGCCCGCCGCGGCGTTCATCGCGGCGAGGTCGAGTCCGCGCGGGTGCCATAGGGTCTCGTGCCTGCGCAGCGGATCGGCGGTGGCGGGGTCGTCGCAGACCCGGTACGAGTAGCGCCGCCAGAGCGCGGAGAACCGGGCGTCGAATCCGTCAGGCGCGGGGCCTATCGCGCGCACCCGGATATCGGGCGGCAGCGCCCGCGCGAGCCGGCGTCGCGCCGCGTCGGCGTGCGCGGCCCAGACGGCGTCCTGGAGGTCCGAGTGCGCGACCTGCCCGCGCGCGTGCACTCCGGTATCGGTCCGCCCGGCGACCGTCAGCCGCGGCGCCGCGGACAGCCGCAGCACGTGCCCGAGGGTCTCCGTGAGCACGCCCTCGACGGTCCGGGGGCCGGGCTGCGCCGCCCAGCCGGAAAAACCTGTCCCGTCGTAGGAAAGATCAATTCTTATCCGAACGGGCGCGGCCGGCTCCCCGGCCATATCCGTCTCCGCGACTGAAAAGGACCGCGGGCCAGGGAGATCCCGCTGGGGATCT
>DATBBI010000385.1:0-1886 GCA_036271115.1 Trebonia sp. | reverse complement strand
AGCGCGTGGAACGACGCCCCGCCGAGCATCCGCTCGACCTCGGCGGCCACGGCCTCGGCCTCGGCCCGTTCGTCCGCGACGGCGAGCATGCCGACCGGGCCGTCGGGGATGTCCGTCCGCGCGGGCACCAGCTCGCGGCCGGGTACCAGCGTGCCCGGCCTGATCAGCTGCATAGCGGCCCGCACGATCGTCGGCGCCGACCGGTAGCTCCGCGACAGCCGCACCGATGTCGCGCCCGGGTAGTCCGCGGCGAACCGCAGGAAGTAGCCAACGTCGCCGCCGCGGAAACCGTAGATCGCCTGATCAGGGTCGCCGATCACGCAGACACGGGAATCGCTGGAGGTCACCAGCCGCAGCAGCCGGTACTGCTGTTCGTCCACGTCCTGGTACTCGTCGACGAACACGTCGGTCCACCGCGAGCGGTACGCCTTCGTCAGCGCGGGGTCTCCGCCGAGCAGCTCAGCCGGCAGCGCGACTAGGTCGTCCACGTCGACCAGGCCGCGCTCCCTGAGCGCCGCGTCGTACCGCGCGGTGAGCGCGGCGTCCTCGTCGGCCACGGGCGGCGCGGCGGGGCTGGTGAGACGCGAAGCACGAGCCCGTTTCGAGGAAGAAATACGGGAAGCCAGCGCGGCCGGACCGCTGCCCGCCGACAGCGACCTGAGGACCTCCAGCCGGGTTCGCTCATCGGCCACCTTCAGGCCCGCGTCGAGGCCGAGGCGCTTGCACTGCTCACGCAGGATGATCAGGCCCAGGCCGTGGAACGTGGCGACGGTGATCCGGTCGGCTGCGCTGTCTGGCAGCAGTGCGGCGAGGCGGTCGCGCAGCTCGTCGCGGGCGCGGCGGGTGAAGGTGACCGCCAGGCAGTTCTCGGGCGGCAGGCCCGCCGCGATCCGGCGCGCGATCGCGTGGGTGAGCACCCGCGTCTTGCCTGCGCCAGGGCCGGCCACCACCAGCAGCGGGCCGCCGTCGTGCGTCACGATGGCCTGCTGCTCCGGGTCAAGCCCGTCCGGCGCAGGGCCAGCCGGCTGCGCGGGCATATCGGGTTCCGGAGCGACGGCGGCCGCCGCGGGCCGCGCCTTGCGCGGCACAGCCGGCAAGTCGAACAGCGCCGCGCCGCTCAGCTCGGCCGGATCGAATAGCCGGATCGTGCCGTACACGCCGTCGTACCCCGCCTCGCGGCGCACCTCGCCGCGCCGCAGCCGGGCGATGGCCTCGGCGACGATGGATGGGGCTCGGGCGGCGAGGTCGTCGAGCGGCACCTCGCCGAGAATGGAGAGCTCAGGCCCGAACCGCTCCACCATGGCGCTGACCTGCGCGGTCACCGACTTCGACTTGGCGCCGACGCCGGCGATCTCGCCGAGGATCTCCGGCAGCTGCACGAACGACGCGAATCCCGCCGCGCCGGGCACCCGGTAGCCGGCGGGCCGGTCCGCGAGCGCGTCCACTCGGTGCTGCACGCCGATGGTCGGCGTCTTGCCGCAGGCCGGGCACTTGCCGCCGGCCGCCCTGGTCTCCTCCGGCGACGTCCGCACGCCGCAGGCGCGGTGGCCGTCGAGGTGATATTTGCCTTCCTCGGGAAAGAACTCGACCGTCCCGGCGAAGCCCTCGCCGGTACGCAGCGAACGCTCGATCGCGAAATAGTCCACGTCCACGTCGAAGGCCGTGGCCTCGCGGCCGAGCATCGGCGGGGAGTGCGCGTCGGAGTTGGACACCAGCCGGTAATTGTCGAGGCTGGCGACGCGCCAGTTCATTTCCGGGTCGGACGAGAGGCCGGTCTCAATCGCGAAGATATGGTCCGCCAGGTCCGCGTAGCAGTCGGAGACCCGGTCGAAGCCGGACTGCGAGCCGAGCACCGCGAACCACGGCGTCCACGCGTGCGCGGGCAC
>DATBBI010000384.1:0-5529 GCA_036271115.1 Trebonia sp. | reverse complement strand
TGGGCCTACAAGATGGGCTTCGGGACGCCCCTGATCAGCACGTTCGTCGGTGATCCGCGGACAGTTCTCGGCGCCAACGCGCTGCAGAGCCAGGCGAACATCCCGCTGCTGAACGGGTTGATGCCGAGCTTCAAGCTGCCCTCGGCGTCGGTCGTGTATTTCCAGTTCGTGTTCGCCGCGATCACCCCGATCCTGTTCATCGGCAGCGTGCTCGGCCGGATCAGCTTCAAGGTGTGGCTGATCTTCGTGCCGCTGTGGATCACCTTCGCCTACTCGGTGAACGCCTTCCTGCTCTGGGGCGGCGGCTACTGGGCCGGCAAGGGCGCGCTCGACTTCTCCGGCGGTTACGTCATCCACCTGGCGGCCGGCGTCTCCGGCTTCACGGCGGCGGCGATCATCGGGCCGCGGCTGAAGCGCGACCGCGAGAAGGCCGTTCCGAACAACCTGCTGTTCGTCGCGGTCGGCGCCGGCATCCTGTGGCTCGGCTGGAACGGCTTCAACGGCGGTGACCCGTACTTCGCGGGCGCGGACGCCGCGGCGGCCGTGGTCAACACCAACCTCGCGACGGCCGTGGCCATGATGACCTGGATCTTCATGGACATGTTCCTGACCAGGGAGAAGAAGCCGACCTTCCTCGGCGGCCTGAACGGCATGATCTGCGGCCTGGTCGGCATCACGCCCGCCGCCGGTTACGTCAACGGCTTCGGCGCGATCGTGATCGGCCTCGTCTGCTCCGGGGTCGTCTGGACCGCCTGGCAGTTCCTGCCGAAGTACGTCTGGCCCTTCAACAGGGTCGACGACGCCCTCGGCGTGGTCTACACGCACGGCATCGCGGGCCTGTTCGGCGGCCTCCTCGTCGGCCTGCTCGCCGACCCGAACATGATCGTGTACGTGGGCCTCGGCAAGACGTCCTCGGTCGCCGGCACGGGCCTGTTCTACGGGCACCCGCACCAGTTGCTCGTGCAGTTCCTCGCGGCGCTGACGATCATCGTCTGGGACGGGGCCGTCACCGCGGTCATCCTGTACGTCATCAAGTACGTGTTCCGGATGAAGCTGCGGTTCGACGACGCGGACCTGGAGATCGGCGACGTCGCGATCCACGGCGAAGAGGCCTACCCGCAGGAGGAGGTGCTCAGCACCCGGCTGTCGGTGACGGCCGAGGCCGAGGCCTCGCCCACGACGGAGGAGCCGCGCCGCCCGGAGAAGGCCAGCACCGAATAGGTGACCTGCGTTACGTTGCGGCCGTAACGCACTGGGGCCGCGCGCCGGGGTACCGTCAAGGTGCCCAGGTGCGCGGCCCCTGGCATGTCCCGGACGGCCCGCTCGTTACCTAGAGGGAGAGCTAAGCCGCCCAGGATTGGAGTGCCGTGAAATCCGTCGTCAGGACCGCGACGCTGGTGACCGAGGACGGCGTGCCGATCGACGCCGTGCACCTGCCGGGACCCCGGGAACTCGCGATCGTCATGGCGCACGGGTTCACCCAGTCATGGCAGCAGCCGCTGGTGTGGACGATCGCGCGGCGGTTCAACCTCAAGGCGGGCGTGGTGACGTTCGACTTCCGCGGGCACGGCCGGTCCGGCGGGCTGTCCACGCTCGGCGACAAGGAGATCTACGACCTCGACATGGCCGTGCACTACGCTCGCGAGCTCGGCTACCAGAAGGTCGCCGCCGTCGGCTTCTCCATGGGCGCCTCGGTCGTGCTCCGTCAGGCGGCCCTGCAGGGCGGTGTGGACGCGGCAGTCTCGGTCAGCGGGCCAGGCCGCTGGTTCTACCGGGGCACCGAGCCGATGCGCAAGGTGCACTTCGTGGCCGAAAAGCGCCTGGGCCGGATGATCGCCAGGCGGTTCCTGAACACCAGGATCGACTCCCGCGGCTGGCCCGTCCCTGACCCGCTCCCGCCGGCCGCCGCCGCCGAGCGGATCTCGCCCGTCCCGCTGCTGATCGTGCACGGCGACAAAGACCAGTTCTTCCCCGCCGACCACGCCCGCCAGCTCTACGCCGCCGCCAGGGAGCCGAAGGAGCTGTGGCTCATCCCCGGCTTCGGTCACGCCGAACGGGCAACGGACGACCAGCTCACCGACCGGATCGCCGGATGGGTGACCGAGGCGGTCACCGAGAAGACCGGCCAGCAGGAGCCGGCCTCCCCGTAATCACCAGCTGCCGGGCACCGGCATGCCCTCGGTGTACCCGGAGGCGCTCTGCACGCCGACCACGGCCCGCTCCGCGAACGACGGCAGGTCGCGGGCGCCCGCGTAGGTGCACGCGCTGCGCACGCCGGCGACGATCATGTCGAGCAGGTCCTCCACGCCGGGCCGCGCGACGTCGAGGTACATCCGCGCCGAGGAGATCCCCTCCTCGAACAGCTCCTTGCGCGCCCGCTCGTACGCGGAGTCCGCCGCCGAACGCAGCCGCACCGCGCGCGCCGACGCCATCCCGAAGCTCTCCTTGTACAGCCGCCCCTCTGGGTCGCGGAACGTGTCGCCAGGCGACTCGTACGTCCCGGCGAACCAGGATCCGATCATCACGCACGACGCGCCCGCCGCCAGCCCCAGCGCGACGTCGCGCGGATGCCGGACGCCGCCGTCGGCCCAGACGTGCGCGCCCAGCGCCGCGGCCTCGGCGGAGCACTCGAGCACCGCGGTGAACTGCGGCCTGCCCACCCCGGTCATCATCCGGGTGGTGCACATCGCGCCGGGCCCGACACCGACCTTCACGATGTCCGCCCCGGCCGCCACCAGGTCGGCCACGCCGGACGCCGTCACCACGTTCCCCGCGACGACCGGCACCGACGGCGCCAGGCCCCGCACCGCGCGCAGCGCGGACAGCATCTTCTCCTGATGGCCGTGCGCGGTGTCCACGACGAGGATGTCGACGCCGACGTCGAGGAGCAGCTTCGCCTTGGCCGCCACGTCACCGTTCACGCCGACAGCCGCACCGACCCGGAGCCGTCCCGCCGCGTCGGTCGCGGGGGAGTACAGCGTGGCGCGCAGCGCGCCGGTGCGGGTGAGGATCCCGGTGCACTCCCCGGACGGGGCGACCACCGGCGCCAGCCGGCGCCGGTGGTCGTGCAGCAGGCCGAACGCCCGTTCCGGCGGCGTGCCCGCGGGCAGCGTCACGGGGTCGGCGGACATCACGGTGCTGAGCTGGGCGAACCGGTCCGCCCCCGCGCAGTCCGCCTCGGTGACGACGCCGACAGGCGCGCCGGCGCCGTCGATCACCACCACCGCGCCGTGTGCCCGCTTGGGCAGCAGCGCGAGCGCCTCGCCGACGGTGTCCGTCGGCCCGAGCGTGATCGCCGTGTCGACGACGAGGTCGCGGCTCTTGACCCACTCGACCACGTCGGCGACCACGTCGGCGGGGATGTCCTGCGGCAGGATCGCGATGCCGCCGCGCCGCGCGATCGTCTCCGCCATGCGGCGGCCGGAGACGGCGGTCATGTTGGCCGCCACGACCGGGATGGTGGCGCCGCTGCCGTCCCGCGCGGTCAGGTCGACGTCGAGCCGCGACCCGACCGCCGACCGCCCGGGCACCATGAACACATCGCTATAGGTCAGGTCGGTGGCCGGCTCGATATCGTGAAGAAAACGCACGTCCTTAATTCTTACCGCAGACCGGGGCTGTAAAAGTTATCCGGAACGGGCGCGTGGTGACTCCCTCACGCAGGCGTCAGCCCGAACGCGGCGAACATGATGTCGGCGATCCTGTCGGCCATCTCGTCGACCGGCAGCTGCACTTCGGTAGTGACCACGAAGTTCACCCGCTCCAGCATCATCAGGCAGGCGAACGCGGTGAGCTCGGCGTGCTCCTGATGCCGGCCGGCCGCTTCCGCGGCCGCGGTCATGCCGGTGGTCATCGCCTCGGTGATGCTGAAGAACAGCCGCAGCCCGTCGCCGAACAGCTCCCCTGGGGCGTTCGCCGAGCTGAGCGTGCGCAGCACGGTCGAGTGCGCGGCGTAGGCCGCGAAGAACTTCCGCACCCACTGGCGCAGCACGGCCAGGCCGGTCTCGTCGCCCGTGACGACGGGGAAGTCGCCCGCCACGCTCTCCATGTCGTGCAGCGCGTCCCGCAGCAGCGCCTTGAACAGGTCTTCCTTGTTGGAGAAGTACAGGTAGAACGTGCCGTGCGAGATCCCCGCCCGGCGCACCACGTCGTCGACGCGGACCCCGTTGAAGCCGCGTTCCTCGAATTCGATCGTGCCCGCGTCGAGCAGCTTGCGCACGGTCTCTCTGCCCTGCGCGCGCAGCTCGCGGTCCTGGGCGGGCGCGCCGCCGCCGAGCGATGGCCGCCCTTGCGGTTTGCGCGACGGCCGCCCGGTCGCCCGCCGCTGGCCGGTTCCCGGCTGGGCGGGACTCCGGTCTGCCTCCTGCGTCATAGTCAGAGCGTAGCCGCAGGTTCGCCACTGCCCCGCGCATACCGCCAGATGCGGGCGCGTGTGCGCGCCGATCGCCTGGCGGAGGGGGTCTTGGTGGCAGGGGAGCGGGCCTATAGAGTTGGGTAACTGTGAGGCTGCGGAGCGTCCGTCGCACGTCGCGGCCGGCCACCGTGGCGGGTGCGCTGGCAGCGGCCGCCGTGGCCGTGGTCGGCCTGGCCGCCGCGGCCAATCCCGCGCCTGCCCTCTCGCGCGCCGTCGCCGCGTCCGCCGCGAGCGTCCCGCGCCTCGTCGTCCCCGACCTCATCGCCGCCGGCCCTGGCAGCGTCACCGCGGCCGACCTCGCCAGGCTCAGGAAGCTGAGCCAGGTCAGGTCCGTGCTCCCGGTCGACGGCGCGCGGATCACGGTCAACGGCAAGCCGCTGACGGTCATCGCCGCGACAGCGAGCGCGCTGCGCCCCTGGACACCCCCGGCCACGGCCGCCAGCGCCACGGTATGGCGCGATTTCGCCGCCGGCGACCTGATCACGACCGCCGCGGCGGCCCGGGCGCTGCGGCTCTCCCACGGCGCGTACCCGGTGGCGGCGGCGGTCCGGACGACGATCACGTTCGGCGGGACGGCGCTGCTCGGCGTGAGCGGCGTGGACGCGATCGTAAACCAGGCCACCGCGCGCCGCCTCGGCCTCGTCAGGAACGTGGCGGTGCTGGTCAACGCGCCGGCCGCCGACATGACGAAGCTCGCCGCCCAGGTGAGCGCGGTGCTCGGCAAGCACAGCCGGGTCGTCCGGCTGGTCCCGGTCATCGCCGGCACCACGCTGCCGGTTGACGCGCACCCGCCCACGGGCAGGCCGGCCAGTTACCTGGCGCTGTTCCAGGAATCCGCCGCGCAGTACTGCCCGGGGCTGTCCTGGACGGTGCTGGCCGCGATCGGGCAGATCGAGAGCGGAGACGGCGCGAACACCGGCCCGTCCAGCGCCGGGGCGCTGGGCCCGATGCAGTTCCTGCCGTCCACCTGGCGTGTCTGGGGCATCGACGCGTTCGGCGAGACCGGGCCGCCGGACATCATGAACCCGTACGACGCGGTGCCGTCCGCGGCTGAGCTGCTGTGCGCCAGCGGCGCCGCCCAGGGCGGCCAGGGGCTGCGGCAGGCGATCTTCGCC
>DATBBI010000383.1:0-1827 GCA_036271115.1 Trebonia sp. | reverse complement strand
CTGCGCTCACCGATCCGGCAGTAGGCGATGGTGTCCTTGCTGAAGTCCAGGCCCGCCTCGCTCTGATACAGCGCGCGGAGCTCGTCATCCGTTTTGAATGTCCCGTCGTCGTTGGCGGCCTTGGACCACGGGATGTTCTTCGCGGTCGGGATGTGCCCGGCGCGCTGGGCCTGCTCCTGCGGGAGGTGCGCGGGCGCCAGCAGCTTGCCGGTGAACTCGTCCGGCGACCTGACGTCGACCAGGTTCCGCTTCCCGATCGCGGCGATGACCTCGTCGCGCAGCGCGCGCAGCGACGAGTCCTGCTCCGAGGCCTGGTAGGACGTCTGCGGCCGCTCCGGCACCGCGGTGACCATCTTGCGGGATTCGAGCTCCCACTTCTTGCGGCCGCCATCGAGGAGCTTGACGTTCTCGTGCCCGTACAGCCGGAAGTACCAGTAGGCGTAGGCGGCGAACCAGTTGTTGTTGCCGCCGTACAGGATGACGGTGTCGTCGTTGCCGATGCCCCGCTCGGACATCAGCTGCTCGAAGCCGTGCCTGTCCACGAAGTCGCGGCGGACCGGGTCCTGCAGGTCCTTCTTCCAGTCGAGCTTGACGGCGCTACGGATATGTCCCTTGTCGTAGGCGGTGGTGTCCTCGTCCACCTCGACCAGGACCACGCCTGGGTCGTCGAGGTGGGTTTCCACCCAGTCAGCGTCCACCAGGACGTCAGAGCGGCTCATGCGGCTACCTCCTTGTCAGGTTCTGGCGGCACTGCCTCATAGCGGCGCGGCCAGATCCGGCGAATAAGCACATACATCTCGCAGCCCAGGCACAAGCCGAAGGCCGCGTTGAGGAAGGCGGCAACGAACGCCAGCGCGGCGGCGGCGATGCCGAGGGGCGCCAGGCCGGCTGCGTACCCGGCCACCCCGATGATGCTGACGACCAGGCCGACTCCCTGGGAGAACCGCGGCCCGGCCGCGTCCTCCATCTCCCGGGGCGGGCCCAGCCGCGGCCTGACCAGCCAGCGGTAGATCAGGCCGTAAGGCGCGTAGGACAGGCCCAGCACCGCGCCCACCCCGAACACGGCCGCCTGGGCGGCCAGCAGCCACCCGCTGCCGGTGAGGATGACCGCGGCGAGGACGGCGGCGGACAGCGCCGCGCTGAAACGCTGACCTCTCGGATCGACCTTCATGCCCTGGCCACCTCTTCAAGCTCTTCAGGCAATTGCGGGATGTGATTGTCGGAGCGCGCCGCCAGGCCGGGGAGCACGGTCAAGGGCCGGCCCGGCCGGGAGCCGCCGATCAGGCGGCCTGGCGCCGGCGCGGCGGCCCGGGACACAGCGCCGTCGCCACGCGGCAGTAGTCAACGGCGCGCCGCCTGGTCAGCAGCGCCGGCGTGCGCCACGCCGGCGCCTGCCAGGCATCCGGCCTGCCGGCGTTGGTGGCGGTGGGCATGGCTCTGATGCTATGCGCGCCCCTGCCGGAAGTCACTTGCCCTCTGCTCGGTAGGTTTCGGCTGGCCACGCTAGCAGCTGCCGGGGCAGGCGACGCGGACATGAGCGGAAAGCTCACGGCGCTGCCTCCCCCGTGGCCAGGGCGAGCGCGGCGACCAGATCGGCGCGGCGCGGCAGCCCGCTGGCCCGGCGCGTTACCTGCCCGCGCGGGCCGAGCACGAGCACGGTCGGGGTCCGCCGGATATCGAGCTGCCGGGCCAGATCCATGCGCGCTGCCACGTCGATCTCGACGTGCGCCACGCCATCGCTGCGGCCGGCCACGTCCGAAAGCAGCTGCCGCGTCGCCCGGCACGGGGCGCAGAAAGCGGAGGAGAACTGCAGCAAGGTGGCCTGGG
>DATBBI010000382.1:0-8900 GCA_036271115.1 Trebonia sp. | reverse complement strand
GCGCCGTTCGGGCCGAGGAATCCGGTCACGGTGCCCGGCGTGACGTCGAAGCTGAGGCCGTTCACCGCGGTCACCGGGCCGAACCGCTTGACGAGCCCGCGTATCTGGATAGTTGCCATGGCAGCAAGCGTGCGGCCCGCGGCACGCTCCCGTCGTCGGGCCAGCGGGCAGGATCGCATCATCCCGGCGGGGTATCTGGGCGGCCGGAAAGTCAACCCCAGGACGACGACACCCGGCCCGGCCCGCGGGTACCGTCGGGAATGCGATGACTACGACAGCACGACAGCGGGCGGCCGACGCGGCGATCGCAGCGCTGGTGATCGGCGTGGAACTCGCCGGGTCGCTCGCCGCGCCGCGGTGGCATGGTTCGGCGGCGAGCCGGCCCGGTCCGTTCGGGATAATTCTGCTCGTCACCGGCGGACTGGCGCTGCTCGCGCGCAGACGGTACCCGGGCACGGTGCTTGCGGTCGTCCTCGGGGCGACGCTGGGGGCGACCGCGCTCGGCGTGCACTTCGCGTGGCTCGCCCTGATCGTCGCGTTCTTCACCGCCGTGCTGCGCGGGCGGCGGCTCGCCGCGATCGCGTCGCTGGTCATCGGGTACGCCGCGTCCGTGTGGAACGCCTCGGCGGAGTCCGCGCTGCTGCTGGCCGCGGGGCTGGTCACGCTGCTGTCGGTCGCGGAGCTGACCCGGGTGGCCGCCGCCCGCACCGCCGCGGACCGGCGCGGCCGGGAGGAGGCCGCGGCGCGGCGGGCCAGCGACGAGCGGCTGGCGATCGCGCGGGACCTGCACGACGTGGTCGCGCACAGCATCTCCGTGATCAACGTGCAGGCGAACACGGCGCTGCACCTGATGGACCGGCAGCCGGACCGGGCGCGCGAGGCGCTCACCGCCATCCGCGAAGTCAGCGGGCAGGCGCTGACCGAGCTCGGGTCGGTCCTCGGCGCGCTGCGCGACACGGCGGCGCCGCTGGCGCCGGCGCCGGGGGTGGCCCGGCTTGACGAGCTCGCGGCCCGGGCGCGGGCCGCGGGGTTCGCGGTGTCGGTGGCCGCCGAGGGCCCGGCGCGGCCACTGCCCGCCGGGGTGGACGCCGCGGCGTACCGGATCGTGCAGGAGGCGCTGACCAACGCGGTGCGGCATTCCGGCGGGCGCGCCGCGAGCGTGCTGCTGCGGTACTCCGGCGACGACCTGGTGATCGAGGTGTCAGACGACGGCGGCGGGGCCGGGGCGGGCGGGCGCGGCGCCGCGGCGGCCTCCGGAGCCCGGGGGGCCCCGGGAGCCTCAAGGTCGGGGAACGGGCTCGCCGGCATGACCGAGCGGGCACGGGCGCTCGGCGGCACGATCGACGCCGGGCCGCGGCCTGGCGGCGGGTTCCGGGTGCTCGCGAGGCTGCCGGGGCGCTCGGGATGACCGGGATGACCAGGGTGACGTCGTGATCCGGGTGGCGCTCGCCGACGACCAGGCCCTGGTCCGGTCGGGGTTCGCCGCGCTGCTCGACGCCGAGGACGACATCAGCGTCGTCGGTTCGGCGGCGGACGGTTTCGAGGCGGTGCGGCTGGCGCGGGACACCCGGCCGGACGTGCTGCTGATGGACATCAGGATGCCGGGGCTCGACGGGATCGCGGCGACGCGGGAGATCGCGGCGGCCGGTGAGCTGGCGGCCGTGCACGTGGTGATCCTGACGACGTTCGGGCTGGACGAGTACATCTTCGGCGCGCTGCGCGCGGGCGCGGCCGGATTCCTGGTCAAGGACACCGACGCGGCGGAGCTGATCCGCGCGGTGCGAGTGATCGCGTCGGGTGACGCGCTGCTCTCCCCTGGCGTGACACGGCGGCTGGTCGAGGAGTTCGCGTTGCGCACCCGCCCGGCGGCGGCGGTGGCTGGTGTAGCCGAGCTGACCTCACGGGAACGTGAGGTGGTGTCCCTGGTCGGCGCCGGGCTGTCGAATGAGGAGATCGCGGCGCGGCTCTACGTCAGCCAGTCGACGGTGAAGACGCACGTGGCACGCGCGATGACCAAGGTCCGTGCCAGGGACCGGGCGCAGCTCGTTGTGGTCGCCTACGAGGCCGGCGTGGTGCGGCCGGGATGGGCGAAGGCCGAGTAACGCACGCCCGTCCGATGGAGACCGGCTAGCTGGGCAGCCGGACGCCGGTGAGCGCGGCGCATGCTGCGAGCAGACCGTCCTGCAGGCCGGTGTCGTAGGCCGCCGGGTTCGCCCGCTGCTCGCGGCGCGACGTGAGGTAGCGGCCGGTCACCGCGGCGGCGGGCTCGTCGCTCGTGACGAGCCATACCTGCGTGTCGGCGCCGGCCGGAAGCTCGCCGGTGGCGCGCGCGCCGCCCATCTTGGTCTTGATCCAGCCAGGGTCGACCGCGTTGCAGCGCAGCTCCGGATGGCGGCGCGCCACCGCGAACGCAAGCAGGATGTCGTAGAGCTTGGAGTCGCGGTACGCCTGCATGCCATTCCATGGCCGGCGCTCCCACTGCAGGTCGTCAAGGGCTACCCGGCCGGCCGCCTGCAGGCCCGAGCTGAGGTACACGAGCCGGGCCGGCAGCGGCATCAGCGCGGTGAGCAGGTACGGCCCGAGCACGTTCACCGCGAAGATCCGCTCGCCGCCGTCGGCGGTCCGGTGGCGCGCGGCCGCGCTGCCCACGCCCGCGTTGTGGATGACCGCGTCGTAGGGCCCGAGATCCTTCGCGGACGCCGCTGTCTGCCGGATCCCCGCTATGACGGACAGGTCGCCCACGGCGACGCCGGCCGCCTCCGGCACCGCGGCAGCCGTCTCCTTGGCCCTGGCGTCGTCCCGGGCGTGCAGCACGACCCGATGGCCGCCCCTGACCAGCTGCCGCGCCGTCTCCTGGCCGATACCGTCCGATGATCCCGTTACGAAAACGCTCGCCATGCTCCGAACGGTACCGGGGTGACCAGCCGGGGACCGACAATGGGACGATGGGTAAGCAATGGGACGCCGTGGTGATCGGCGGCGGGCATAACGGACTGGTGGCGGCGGCCTACCTGGCGCGGGCCGGGCTGGACACGCTGGTGCTCGAGCGGCGCGGGGTCATCGGCGGCGCGTCGGTGAGCGAGCATCCGTTCGGACCGGAGTACACGGTCACGTCGCTGTCGTACGTGCTGTCCCTGCTGCCGCCGGACATCGCTCGTGACCTGCGGCTCGACCTGACGGTCTACCCGCAGGGGCCGTACTTCGCGCCGCGCAGGGACGGGCAGGCGCTGCGGCTGCCGCCCGACGCCGCGCGGCGGCACGAGGAGATCGCGCGCTTCTCTTCGCGTGATGCCGACGCCTACGACGCGTACGAGGCACACCTGGCGGGCATGGCGCGGGTCCTCGCGCCGCTGCTCGAACAGGTCCCGCCCCGGCTCGGGTCGCGGCGGCCCGCCGACCTGCCGGCCCAGGCGCGGCTGGCCGCGCGGCTGCGGGCGGTCGACGTGCGGGGCGCGGTCGACATCACCCGGCTGCTCACCGGGTCGATCGCCGATCTGCTCGACCGGTACTTCGAAAGCGACGCGCTGCGTGGCGTGCTGTCGGTGTCCGGGGTCATCGGCACCTGGGCGGGCCCGCGCAGCGCCGGCACCGCGTACGTGATGCTGCACCACCACCTCGGCGAGGCCGGCGGTCAGGCGGGCGCCTGGGGGTTCCCGCGCGGCGGGATGGGCGCGGTCGCCGCCGCCATCGCCAACGCGGCCCAGCGGTTCGGCGCGACGGTCAGGACCGACGCCGAGGTGGCGCGGATCCGGGTGCGCGGCGGCACGGTCGCCGGGGTGACGCTGGCCAGCGGCGAGGAGATCGACGCCTCCTGCGTCGTCACCACCGCGCATCCGGCGATCTCGTTCCTGCGGCTGCTCGACCGGGCGGAGCTGCCGGACGGCTTCGCGGCGGACATCGAGCACTGGCAGACGCGCAGCGGCACAGTAAAGATCAACCTCGCGCTGGACAAGCTGCCGGTGTTCACCGCGCACCCGGCGTTCGACCCGGCCGTGCACGGCGGCACGATCGTGCTGTCGGAGTCGCTCGACGACGTGGAGAACGCGTTCCAGGAGGCCGTTTCCGGCAAGCCCGCGACGCTGCCGTTCGCGGACATCTGCATCCCGTCGGTGTTCGACGACTCGCTTGCGCCCGCGGGCAAGCACGTGATGTCGATGTTCACCCAGTGGGTGCCGCACACGTACGCGGACGCGCCCGACGAGGCCGCGCTGGCGGATTACGCGGACCGGGTGATCGCGCGGGTCGAGGCGGTCGCGCCCGGGTTCACCGCCTCGGTGCTGCACCGGCAGGTCATCGGGCCGCACGAGATGCAGGAGGAGTACGGCCTGGTCGGCGGCAACATCTTCCACGGCGAGCTGTCGCTCGGGCAGCTGTTCCACGCCCGGCCTGCGGCCGGCTACGCGGACCTGCGCACGCCGGTGCGCGGGCTGTACCAGGCGGGCTCGGGAACCCACGGGGGCGGCGGGGTCACCGGCATCCCGGGGCGCAACGTGGTGCGGCAAATCCAGGCCGACCAGCGCTCCGAGCGCTGGCGCCGCCACCTGCCCGGCCGGTGACTTTGCCCGGTGCCGCCGTCTAGATGTGTTATTCCGGGGCCATATGCCCCGGAATAACACACGTAGGACTCGGACCAGTAGTCCGCGGGGGCGGGCTGTACCGTTGAGGCGTGAGCATCTATGACATTCCGGTCAGCACGCTGGCCGGCGAGGAATCCTCGCTCGGCGAGTTCGCGGGCAAGACGCTGCTCGTGGTGAACGTCGCATCCAAGTGCGGGCTGACCCCGCAGTACACCGCCCTCGAGGCACTGCACGAGCGGCTGGCTGACCGCGGCTTTTCCGTCGTCGGCTTCCCGTGCAACCAGTTCGGCGGCCAAGAGCCGGGGAGCGCGGAAGAGATCGCCGAGTTCTGCTCGGCGACGTATGGCGTGACGTTCCCGATGTTCGAGAAGATCGAGGTCAACGGCCCCGGCCGGCACCCGATCTACACCGAGCTGACGGCGGTCCCCGACGCCGGCGGCGAGGCGGGCGACATCCAGTGGAACTTCGAGAAGTTCCTGCTGCGCCCGGACGGCAGCGTAGCGGCGCGGTTCCGGCCGATGACGACGCCAGACGACCCCGAGGTACTCAGCGCGATCGAGGCAAACCTCCCGGGGTAACCCCGCCCCCCGCGAGCGGCCCCCTTGGCACCCCGGGCGGTTGCCTCACCGCCAGCATCGCATGCCGCGGCGGGCGGGACATCACGGTACACACCACCAGATTTTGGCCGGGCGCACATTGCCGCGCCCGCGCCGGCGGTCTAACGTCCCCGGCATGACGACGTTTGTTCTGGTGCACGGGGCATGGGGCGGCTCATACGGGTTCCGCGCCGTGCGCGGGCCGCTGCGCGCCGCGGGGCACGACGTGTTCACGCCGAGCCTGACCGGGATCGGCGAGCGCGTGCACCTGGCCAGCCCGCAGGTCAACCTGACCACGCACGTCTCCGACGTGGTCAACACGGTGCTGTACGAGGACCTGAGCGACATCGTGCTGCTCGGCTACTCCTACGGCGGCATGGTCGTCACCGGCTCGCTCGAGTACATCGCCGACCGGATCGGTCACCTCGTCTACCTGGACGCGTTCCTGCCCGCGGACGGCCAGTCCCTCAACGATCTCACCGACGCCGGCTACGGCACGAGCGCCATTGGGCCAGGAGGCGAATGGCTGGTGCCCCCGATGGCCCGCAACTTCGACGACGCCGCGGAAGCCGCCTGGCACTTCGCCCGCCGCTCCCCGCACCCGGTCGGCTGCTTCACTGAGCCGGTTCGGCTGCGCCAGCCGCTCGAGGAATACCCGTTCACGCGCACGTATATCAAGGCCACCGCCGACGCCCGCACACCGGAAGATGACCGCAGGCACCCGTTCTGGCAGGCCGCCGACCGCACCAAGACGGACCCGGCGTGGCGCTACCGGGAGATCGACACCGACCACATGATCCCGGTCAAGCGCCCGGCGGAGCTCGCGGAACTGCTGCTCGAGCTTACCTAGCGGCCGCCCGCCGTACGGAAGACATTTTGCCTGCTGAGGAGGCCGAGCCCGTTCAGGATCAAAATGTCAGACCCTCGGCGTAGGGTGACAGTATGTCGGCAACAGCAACCCAAGCAGACCTCGAGATCTACCGCCGCGAGCTGACCGGATACTGCTACCGGATGCTCGGCTCGGCGTTCGAAGCCGACGATGCCGTCCAGGAGACGATGCTGCGCGCGTGGAAGAACGCCGACAGCTTCGAGGGGCGCTCCAGCCTGCGCTCCTGGCTCTACAGGATCGCCACCAACGTATGCCTCGACGCGCTGCGCGGCGAGAAGCGGCGCGCGCTGCCGATGGACCTCGGGCCCTCGTCGCCGCCGCTGGAGTCGCTGCTGCGCCCGTGGCCGACCGAGGATGTCTGGGTCACCCCGATCCCGGACGTCAAGGTCATGCCGGAGCACGGCGACCCAGCGGAGATCGCCGCGATGCGGGACTCGGTGCGGCTCGCGTTCGTGACCGCGCTGCAGCACCTGCCCGCCAGGCAGCGCGCCGCGCTGATCCTGTGTGAGGTGCTCAAGCTGCCCGCCACAGAGGCCGCCCAGGTCCTCGACAGCTCCGTGGCCTCGGTCAACAGCGCGCTGCAGCGGGCCCGCGCCACCCTCGCCGAGCTGCCCGACCACCAGCGCGCCACCGAGGTCGGGCCGGAGAACGCCGAACTGCTCGAGCGTTACGTCGACGCCTTCCAGCGCTATGACATGAAGGCGCTGTTCGCGCTCATCCACGAGGACGCGGTGATGACGATGCCGCCGTTCGAGCTGTGGCTGCAGGGCAACACCGACATCACGGCCTGGATGGTTCAGCCGACGGCCAGCCAGTGCGCCGGCTCCGTGCTGGTGCCGGTGCGCGCGAACGGGGTGCAGGCGTTCGGCCAGTACAAGCCCGACCCGGCCGGCGGTTACCAGCCGTGGGGGGTGCAGGTGCACGAGGCGACGGACGGGAAGTTCAGCCGGTTCACCTGGTTTCTCGACACGGGTGCGCTGTTCCCGCTGTTCGGGCTGCCTCCGCACCTCGACGAAAAGCCTTAACCGGAACGGGCGCGGCTCACTCCACGGCCCGGCCCGATTCGCCGTGCGGGGCGAGGCCGAGTGCGACGGTTGTCACATCTCGCACGTGACGACATGGCCTGCGGGCGGGCTTAGCGTGGTCATGTGCCCTTCCTCCAAGCTCTCGCCATCTTCGCGGCCGGGCTGGCGGCGGGCACGATCAACACGGTTGTCGGCTCTGGCACGCTGATCACCTTCCCGACGCTGCTCGCCTTCGGGTATCCCCCGGTCCTCGCGAACGTGAGCAACAACGTGGGCCTGGTGCCCGGCGTGGCCAGCGGCGTGCACGGCTACCGCGCCGAACTCGCGGGCCAGCGGCGGCGGATCATCAGGCTCGGCTCGGCGTCGGCGTCCGGCGGCCTGGTCGGCGCGATCTTGCTGCTCGTCCTGCCGGCGGACGCGTTCGAGGCGATCGTCCCCGCGCTGATCGGCGTGGCAGTGGTGATGGTGCTCATCCAGCCGCGGCTGGCGCGGTGGATGGCCCGGCGGCAAGTCGACAGGTCGGCCGCCGCCCCGGGTGGCGGTGACCCGGACGCTGACCCGGATCCGGCGCGGCCGCCGCAGCCCCTGGACGGCGGGACCACGGCGGTCGGCGTGCTGCCCGCGACCGATGTTTCCCGCAACGTCGAGGCGATCGGCGGGCCTGTGCTGTGGTTCTTCGTCTTCTGCGCCGGCGTTTACGGCGGCTACTTCGGCGCGGCGCAGGGCGTACTGCTGATCGGGATGCTCGGCATCGCGTTCAGCGACAGCCTGCAGCGGATCAACGCGGTGAAGAACGTCCTGGCGGGCCTGGTCAACGGGCTCGCCGCGATCGTGTTCATCGCGCTCACGCACATCGACTGGGGCGTGGCGGGCCTGATCGCGGCCGGGTCGATCATCGGCGGCCAAGTCGGCGCCCGCGTCGGCCGGCGGCTCCCGCCGTGGGGTCTGCGCCTGGTGATCGTCTGCGTCGGTGTCGCCGCCCTGGTCAAGCTGCTGGCCTAGCCGCGCTGGGCGACCGCCGCCGCTCCCCGCCCGTGGACCGAGGTCCACCTGCCTCTACGTGTGCAGTTGCGGGGGGATTATCCCCGGAATAACACACCTAGAGGCCGTGCGATGGCGAGCGCGGCCGGGGTCAGGCGACCCAGGGCCAGAGGGGGGTCGGGGCGGTCCGGGTGGCCGGGTCGTAGCGGAGCGGGGCGTAGCCCGTGTAGTTCTCGGCCAGCATCGTGGCCGCGGCGCGCGAGGTGACCAGGTTGCGCAGCTGGGCGAGCTGCAGCGCCGACTCGAACGGGTCCTGGCCGGGGACGACGTGCATCATGGCGGTCATCCACCAGGCAAGGTGCGTCGCCCGCCAGACCCGCTCCAGGCAGTGCTCGGAGTAGGCGTCCGCCAGCGCGGGCTCGCCGTCTCGCAGCAGCCTGATCAGGGCGGCCGCCAGCGTGGCGACGTCGGCGACCGCCAGGTTGAGGCCCTTGGCCCCGGTGGGCGGCACGATGTGCGCCGCGTCGCCGGCCAGGTACATCCGCCGGTACTGCATCGGGGTGGCGACGAAGCTCCGCATCGGGGTGATGCCCTTCTCCAGGATCGGGCCGGTCTGCAGTTCCCAGCCCGGCACCCCGAGCCGGCGCTGCAGCTCGTCCCAGATCCGGTCGTCCGGCCACGTCGTGATGTCCTCGTCCGCCGGCACCTGCAGGTAGAGGCGGCCGACCTCCGGCGTGCGCATGCTGTGCAGCGCGAAGCCGTCCTCGTGACGGCAGTAGATCACCTCGTCGGTGGACGGCGGCGCCTTGGCGAGGATGCCGAGCCAGCCGTA
>DATBBI010000381.1:0-5717 GCA_036271115.1 Trebonia sp. | reverse complement strand
ACCCAGTACGAGCTGTGGAAGGCGATCTGGTCCTCGCTCAACGACCGGAACCTGTTCGAGCTGAACTACGCGCTCGGGCGGCACAACAGCTTCCTCGACGCGGAGCTGCCGCAGACGTTCGTCGGGAACCATGACGTGACGCGGCTGGCGAGCATGCTGAAGGACGAGCGGCACGTGGGGCACGCGCTCGCGGTGCTGTTCTGCGTGGCGGGCGTGCCGAGCGTGTACTACGGGGACGAGCAGGCGTTCCGCGGCGTGAAGGAGGAGCGGCAGGGTGGCGACGATGCGGTCCGGCCGGCGTTTCCCGCGGATCCGTCCCATCTCATCCCGAACGGATCGTGGTCTTACCGCCTCCACCAGCGCCTGATCGGCTTCCGGCGCCGGCATCCGTGGCTGGTCCGGGCCCGGACGGTCACCGAGCACCTGGTCAACGAGGCGATGGCGCTGCGCGTCAGCGGCGACGACGGCCAGATCCTGCTGCTGCTGAACGTCGGGGACGAGCCGTACCGGTTCCCGGTCGATGCGGGTCCGCTGACCGTCGCCGAGACCGCCGAGGCAGGCGCAGCCCCGGGTGACCCGCTGGTCGTCCCGCCGCACAGCTGGACGATCCTGGCGTAACGCGATCGGAGGCTGGTGCGCCGTCCGGGGCCGGGTCTACGATCTTTAAATCTTGTCGCCTGGTCCCAGCCGAGGGGAATCTCGATGGCGCTGTACATGTATCAGGCCTCCTATACCGCGAAGTCGATGGCGGCTCAGCTCACAGATCCGCAAAACCCCGTGGAAGTGATCAGGCCGGCATTGGAGGACGTGGGAGCCAAGATCCTGGTGGCTGGCTTCCCGTTCGGCGAGTACGACGTGCTCATCGTGTATGAGGCACCGGATGATGTGACCGCCGCCAGCGTCGCGATGGCTGTTGCGGCCGCGGGCGAGGTGAAGGAGGCCAAGACCACGCGGCTGCTCAGTGGTCAGGAATGGCTCGATTCACTGCTCAAGCGCAGGATGGTCAAGGCCCGGAAGGTGCGCTAGCCGCGTCAGCGCTGGTTCCAGAAGTCGCGTTCCTCCACCACGAGCCCGTCGCTACCGAACCGGAGCAGCGACACCCCGGCCAGGTCCTCGCTGCCGCCATCGGTCAGCCGGGTCTGCGCGGTCCAGGGCACGGCCGCCTGATCACCGTCGACAACCGGCGCGCCGAACCAGACCTGCGCCGACTCCTCCTCCCCGAACACGCGGGCTAGATAGCCCGGTTCCGGGTCGAGGAACGGATGCTGCTGCCAGTACGCACCCTCGGCATAAAGCGCACTGATGGCAGCGACGTCATGCGCGGGCCAGCCGCGCTCCCACACGTCTGCCCACCGCTGGGCTGCCTGTCGCGTATCCATGTGCCCACCCTAAAGAAGGGCACCGACAAACGGGATTACCCGGCGCGGAGGGTGGGCGGTGAATGGCTGTGCAGCACCTGGCCGTCGGGTCCGTAGGCCGTCGTGGTGCCGTCGGGATGGAGCACGAGCTGCCAGCCGCGGCGGTGGATGCACACGTCGTGGTGGAACTGGCACAGCAGCACGCAGTTGGCGACGGAGGGTTTCCCGCCGTCGGCCTTGCGGGTCAGGTGGTGCACGTCGCACCAGGCGGCGGGCCGCCCGCAGCGGGGCCAGGCGCAGCCGCGGTCGCGGAGCTGGACGGCGCGGCGGATGCTGACCGGGATCGAATCGGAATACCCGACGTCCAGCGGGACGGAGGGGGCGTTGTAGGGGGGTGCGGGGAGGGTGGTGCGCAGCCAGCCGGCGAGGCCGGCGGGGCCGGAGCCGGGAGTGCCGCTACGCGGTGATCACAGCGGTCCCGCGGATCGTCCCGGCGATCAGGTCGAGCGCGTTGCTGACCGGCCCGATCGTGGCGGGCAGGTTGAGGAAGCCGTGCAGCATCGAGGTGACCATGACCTGCCGCACGTCGACCCCGGCGGCCGCCAGCGCCGCCGCGAACGCCTGGCCGGAAGCGCGCAGGTCGTCGTACTCAGCGTTGAGCACCAGCGTGGGGCACAGCCCGCGCAGGTCGGCCAGCGCGGGGAAGGCGTAGCCGTCGGCCTCACTGACGGGGCCGCCAAGGTAATTGACGTTGAAGGCGCTCGTCGTTGCTGGCGGGAACTGCAGCATCGCGGGCACCTCGCGCATCAGCGCGGCGTGCTCCGCGGACATCGGCGGGACGACGGAGTGAGCCACGCCGTAGACGAAGATGAGGCTGGCCGGCGGCTGCCCGTCGGCGTCGCGGAGCCTGAGCGCCGCCCCGGCGGCGAGGTTCGCCCCCGCGCTCGCTCCGCCGGCGCTGACCCGTCCCGGGTCGATGCCGAGCTCGGACGCGCTCTCACGCGCCCACCGGATCGCCGCGACCACGTCGTCGTGCGGGACCGGGTAGTGCACGCCGTCGTTGCACAGCCGGTAGTCGACGCTGACGACCACGGCGCCGGCCCGCCGGGCCAGTTCCCTGGAGAACCAGTCGGCCTCGGGCATGTCGAGGCTCCCGGCGATGAAGGCGCCGCCATGCATCCAGACCAGGCACGGGCGCTCGCCCGCACCGTGACCGTCACCGTCGTCGCCGTCGCTGTCGTCGTAGACCCGGACCGGCACCGGGCCGTGCGGGCCTGGTGCGGCGTCGGAGCGGACGTGCACGTCGGGCACCTGGTACCCCGGATGGGCCCCGAGTTCGGCGCGCACCTGCTCGTACTGCGGGTCCTCCATCAGCGCCTGCATCGAGGGCACGCCCTCGAACAGGGGGAAACGCGAGCTCATCGCGGGGTGTACGGGCATGTCAGACCTCCAGAGGAGCGAGCAAGCGGCGGAATTGACCGATCGCGCGTCGATGCCGGGCACGTCGTCCGCGCCGTCCCGGAAGTGCAACGCGCCGGGCACCAGCACGAGCGATACCGTACCGCCCGCGTCCGGCCAGCGGCGCTCCAGCACACTGAAGACCATGACCAGACTGCCCATGCTCGTTCCCGCGGATCTCGACGACCAGCAGCGCGCGCTGTACGACGCCATCGCCGGAGGTCCGCGCGCCGCCGGACCGCGGCTGTTCGCCCTCACCGACGCCGCGGGCCGGCTCAACGGCCCCTTCAACGCCATGCTCTTCGCGCCGGAGGTCGGCACCGCGCTTCAGGAACTGGGTGCCGCGATCCGGTACCGCTCGTCGCTGACCGCCAGGATCCGCGAGATGGCGATCCTCGCCGTCGCCGCGCACTGGGACTCGGCGTTCGAGCGGTATGCCCACGAGGCGGTCGGCCGGGCGGCCGGGCTCACCAAGGAGGAAATGCGGTCGCTGCGTGACGGCGACCAGCCCCGGCTGGACGACCCGGCGGAGCAGATGGCCCTCGACGTGGTCCGCGCGCTGCTCGCCGACGGCGACGTCGCCGATCCGCCCTTCCAGCGCGCTGTTTCATTGATTGGCAACCAGGCGGTCGTGGAGCTGACGTCCCTGGTGGGGTACTACGCGACGCTCGCGCTTCAGCTGCGCGTCTTCCGCGTCGGCCTGCCAGCAGAATTTCCAGGAGAATCAGCCTGAGACAACGGGTCGGAGCGACCCCGGCGTGGCTGCTTTTCGGCCGTGCGCTTTCGGGGTATGGATCACCGCACTCGGCGCGATCCGTCGTTTTTTGAGCCTCTGCCCCAGTTTGCCGTCCGCCGCCCGCCCGAAGGTAATCACATGGAAGCTAACGCAGACCGCTTCCTCGAACTCCTCCATCAGTTCGAGGACTTCACCGAGGCGATGTCCCCCGAGCGGGCGCACGCGGAGTTCGACGAGACGACACTGCAGCTGTTCTGGATGCGGTGGCCGCGGGTTTCCTCATGGACCGGATCGCTGTGGCGCATGCTGTCCGAGGAACTGTCCGGCCCGTCCGCGCCGCACACGGACTCGGAGTTCCACGAGGTAGGCGAGGGTGGCTGACCAGGCTCGGCGCGCGCTGACCGTCGGCGACGTGATGACCACCCGCGTGGTGACGACCGGTCCCGGCGAGCCGGTGGCGGCCGCCGCCGCGGCCATGGTCCAGCGCGGGGTCGGATCGGCGCTGATCATGCAGGGCCGCTTCCTGGCCGGCATTCTCACCGAGCGGGACGTGCTCCGCGCCGCGGCGTCCGGAATCGACCTGACCCATTCCCCGGTGTCCGCGTGGATGACCAAGGACCCGGAGCCGGTGTCTCCGGACACCACGGTCGAGGATGCCGGTCAGCTCATGCTGCTGCACGGCTTCCGGCACCTTCCGGTGCTGGAAGGCCGCGAGGTGCGCGGCGTGGTCAGCCTGCGCGACCTGGCCGCCGCCAGGATCATCCGGCCCGTCCAGCGGAGCTGACCCGCCGCCGGCCCTCAAGACGGGTCGGCGTAGCCGTGGGTGTAGGCGTAGCGAGTGGCCTGGGCGCGGTCGCGCGAGCCCGTCTTGGCGAAGATGCGGTTGACGTGGGTCTTCACCGTCGCCTCACTGACGAACAGGGTGCGGGCGATCTCCCGGTTGGACTGACCGGCCGCGATGAGGCGCAGCACCTCGGCCTCGCGCGGAGTCAGCTCGTCGTCAGCGCCCCCCGAGGCCCCCGAGCCAGGCACGCCAGGCGCGCCAGACGCCCCAGACCCCCCGGGCGCCCCCGGCGCGCGGGCGGCGGCGGACAGCAGCCGCTGCTGCACACCAGGGTCGAGTATCGCCTGGCCCGCCGCGGCGGCGTGGACGGCGCGGCCGATCTCGGCCCGGGTCGCCTCCTTGGTCAGGTAGCCGAGCGCGCCCGCTTGCAGCGCGCCGATGATCGATTCGTCGTCGGCGTAGGTGGTGAGGACGACGACGCGAGTGCCCGGGTGCTCGGCGGTGATGCGCGCGGTCGCGGTCACCCCGTCGCAGCCGGGCATGTTCAGGTCCATGAGCACGACCTGCGGCCTTACCGTCGCCACGAGCTCGACGGCCGCGTTGCCGTCGCCGGCCTCGCCTGCGACGGTGATGCCGGGCAGCGTGCCGAGCAGCAGCACCAGGCCCTCACGGACCGCTGACTGGTCGTCGGCGACGACGACCGTGACTGGTTCCTCCGGGGTCATGCGGGCATTGTCAGGGATACCCGCCACTCACCGCCAGTCGGACGCGCGATCAGCGAGCCGCCGCCCAGGGCGGCGCGCTCCTTGAGGCCGACCAGCCCGTAGCCGGTGCCCGCGCCCGCGAGCGGCCGTGCCGCGCCCGCCGGCGGCAGGGGGTTGCGGATGTCGACCGCCACTTGCGAGGGGCTGAACTCCAGGGCGACGGTGACGGGCTGGCCCGGGGCGTGCTTGCGCGCGTTGGTCAGCGCCTCCTGCGCGGTCCGGTACACGGTCAGGCCAGCCTCCGCGCCGACCGGGCGCGGGTCGCCGGTGACGGTGAACTCGACGGGCATGTCGCCGTCGGCATGGTACTGCGCGGCCAGGTCCTCAAGCTGCTCGGCCAGCGGCCTGGGGGCCGGCGCGGACACCCCGTCGCCGCCGTCGCGCAGCGCCAGGATGGCACGCCGCGCCTCCGACAGTCCCTCCCTGGTGAAGGCGCCGGCACGCTCGATGCACTCGATCGCCTTGGCGAGTTCCGGGCGGTCGCCTGGCAGCTCGCCGAGCAGCCCCTCGGCGGCCTGGAGGTTCACCGACACGGCGGCGAGGGAGTGGGCGAGCACGTCGTGGATCTCGCGGGCGATGCGCGCCCGCTCGGCCAGCGCCGCCGCCTGCGTTTCCGC
>DATBBI010000380.1:0-4935 GCA_036271115.1 Trebonia sp. | reverse complement strand
CGGCCGAGGAACGGTATCCGGCCGCGGTCGGTCCCCTTGCCGAGCAGCGAGAGCAGCGCGGGCAGGAAGGTCAGCGAGCCGAGCACCGCGACGCCGACGACCAGGATGGTGCCGATCGCCACGCCGGAGAACACGTCGATCCCGGTGAGGAACAGCCCGGCGAGCGAGATCATCACGGTCAGCCCGGACACCGCGATCGCGCGGCCCGAGGTGGCGGCGGAGATCCGCAGCGCGTCGGCAGTGGTGTGGCCCGCCGCGCGCTCCTCCCGGACCCGGCGCAGGTAGAACAGCGAGTAGTCGATGCCGACCGCCATCCCGACGAGCAGCACGACCGACGACGTGGTGCCGTCGATTGGCACCCAGTGGCTGGGGATGGCCAGCAGCGAGATAGCGGCGATCACCGCGGTGCCGGCCAGCAGCAGCGGGATGCCCGCTGCGATCAGCGCGCCGAACACGATGAGCAGCAGCACGAGCGAGACAGGCAGCGAGGTGACCTCGGCCTTCCTGAAGTCCTGGCTGACCGAGGCGTTGGTCGCCCGGCCCAGGCTCGCGTCGCCCGCCTCCGCGATGGTAAGCCCGGGATGCCGGGCCGCCGCGCCGGCGACCGCGTTCAGCGCGGGCACCACGGCCTGGTCGTCGTTGTCCGGGTTTCCCGCGACGTTGAAGGTGACCAGGGCCGACCGGCCGCTGGCCAGCCCGGCCGAGGTGAACGGCGACCGGATGTCGGCGGCGGCCCGCGGCACGCCGCGCAGCGCGGTGACCACGTCCCTGGTCGCCTGCCGCAGCTCCGGGTCGGTGCCGAACGACTGGCCCGCGCCGCGTGCCTGGATGAGCACGCTCTCGCTGGCCGGCTGCTGCACCCCGGGTGAGTTCAGCACGCGTTCGGCCTGGCCCGCCTGTCCGGGGTCGTAGCTGGTGGTGTTGCTCGTGCCGAGGTGCTGGCCGAGCGCGAAGGCGATGGCGACGAGCAACAGCCAGCCCGTCACGGCGACGATGCGGTGCCGGACCGACCAGCCCGCCACGCGCTCTACGATCGGTGCACGCGGGTGTCTACTGACTGTGAAGGTGTCCATGCCTGACAGGCTCGCCGCCGGCGGCCGCCAGCGGCCATGGTGCGGGCGGACGGATCGGGGGTGGGGTTAGCCTAACCCGGTTTCGGGGGGACCGTTGGCTGGCCGCCGACCGCCGGCATCGCCTAGCGTCACTGGTATGTTCCTCATCCGCGACCTGGTGTCGCCGCGCACCTGGCTCGCCTTCACGCACCACTTGGCCGGCTGGGTTGTCGCCGTGGTGTTCTTCCTGATCGTCGGCTTCGGGATCGCGATCGGCCTCGGCTCGCTGCCGCTCGCGCTCGTCGGCCTGCCGGTCCTCGGGCTGACGCTGCGCTGCGCCGACTGGCTCGCGGCCGAGGAGCGCGCCAGGTTCGCCGTCCTGCTCGGCGTGCGGATCCCGGCGTGGCCCGCCGACCCGCGCCGCGGCTACCGCTGGCTGCTGGTCCCGCGCCGGGCCACCCTCACCGGGCGCCAGACCTGGGGAACCGTCGGGTACGGGCTGCTCGAGGTCGTGGTGGCCACCGTGAGCGTGGTGCTGTGCCTTGCCGTGTGGGCGATCGGCCTGGTCATGGTCACGCTGCCGCTGTACAGCGGACTGCTGCCCGGCGGGTCGGCGACCATCGGCGACACCGCGCTGCGCGGGCCGCTGTGGCTCGCCGCGTCGGTGGCAGGCGGGGTGCTGGTGCTGCTGGCCGCACCGCAGCTGACCCGCGGCCTGGCGGTCGCGGACGCCGCGCTCGCCCGGCGGCTGCTCGCGCCGCCCAGCGATCTTGCCGCCCGGGTCACCGAGCTCGAGCGCAGCAGGGAACGAGTGGTGGACGCGGCGGAGGCGGAGCGTCGCAGGATCGAACGCGACCTGCACGACGGCGCGCAGCAGCGACTGGTCGCGCTGGCGATGGAGCTCGGGCGGGCGAAGACGAAGTTCGCCGACGACGTCGACGCCGCCAGGGACCTCGTGGACCAGGCGCACGCCGAGGCCAAGGCCGCGCTGACCGAGCTGCGGAACCTCGTGCGCGGCGTGCACCCGCCGGTGCTCACCGACCGCGGCCTGGACGCGGCGCTGTCCGGCCTCGCCGCGCTCAGCCCGGTGCCTGTCGACGTGCAGGTGGACGTGCCGGTCCGGCCGAAGGCCGCGGTCGAGGCCGTCGCGTACTTCGTCGTCGCCGAGGCGCTCACCAACGTGGCCAAGCACTCCCGCGCGCAGCACGCGACCGTCGTGGTGGAGGGTCACGGCTATCCGGGCACGCTCTACGTGGTGATCACCGACGACGGAATCGGCGGGGCCGACGCGGACGGCGCGGGGCTGGCCGGTCTCGCCGACCGGGTATCCGGGGTGGACGGCACCCTGTCGGTCGAGTCTCCGTCCGGCGGCCCGACGGTCATCTCGGCGGTGCTGCCATGCGGGTAGCCATCGCCGAAGACTCGGTGCTGCTGCGAGAGGGGCTGACCCGGCTGCTCGCCGAGGCGGGCCACGAGGTCGTCGCCACCGAGGGCGACGCCGAGGGTTTCCTGCGCGCCGTCGCGGCGAGCAAGCCCGACGCGTGCGTGGTCGACGTCCGGATGCCGCCCACGTTCACGGACGAGGGCCTGCGGGCCGCGCTCGTGGTCCGCGAGCGCTGGCCGGACATCGGCGTGCTCGTCCTCTCCCAGTGGGTGGAGGAACGGTACGCGACCGAGCTCATCGCCGACCGCCCGCACGGCGTCGGGTACCTGCTCAAGGACCGGGTGGCGGACGTGACGGAGTTCCTCGACGCGCTGCGCCGGGTGGCCGAGGGCGGCAGCGCGCTCGACCCGGAGGTCGTCGCGCAACTACTCGCGCGCACCCGCCACCCGCTCGGCGACCTGACGCCGCGGGAGCGGGAGGTGCTCGCGCTGATGGCCGAGGGACGGTCCAACTCCGCGATCGCCGAGAGCCTCGTGGTCGGCAGCGGCGCGGTCGAAAAGCACATCAACAACATCTTCACCAAGCTCGGCCTCGCGCCGGGCGAGCGGGACCACCGCCGCGTGCTGGCGGTCCTGCGCTACCTGGGGACGGGGTGACCGCGATGCAACCGACAGCCGCCAGCGAGACCTTCCCGAACGGGACGGGGCCCGCGCAGCCGAGGGCACTGCCGATGACACGAGCCCGGCGCGTCGCGCTGGCGCTCGGCGTGCCGGCCTGCCTCGCGCTCACCGCATGGGGCGCCTTCGCCATCGTCGGCGAGATCGGGCAGGGCCACTTCCCGGTCAGCGCTGCGATCCCGGTCAGCGGCGGTAAGGTGACTGCGCACTTCGGCGGGGGCAGCGTGCTCCTCCAGCAGGGCGCCGCCGGCCAGGCGAAGCTGACCGGCACCGCGCACTACAGCCTGGTCCGCCCGACGTTCACGGCGCAGCGCGTCGGGGACGGCGTGTCCTTCGGCTACAACTGCGACCTCCCGGTCGGCAACTGCGGCCTGGACGCCACCGTCACCGTGCCGGCCGGCACCGCCACCGCGATCTCGACCGGCGGCGGCAACGCCACGGTCACCGGCACCACCGGCGACGTCACGATGTCATCGGGCGGCGGCGACGTGACCGCCGATCACGCGGCCGGCGACCTCACCCTCACCACCGACGGCGGCAACATCAACGGCACCGCGCTCACCGCCGCCCGCGTCATGGCCGGCACCGGCGGCGGCGACGTCCGGATCGAGTTCGCCAGGGTCCCGCGCAACATCCACATCACCAGCGACGGCGGCAACATCACGATCATCGTCCCCCACGGCACCACCCAGTACAACGTGAATGCCCACTCGGACGGCGGCAACGTCACCGACTCGCTCTCCATCAACACGTTCTCGCCGCACACGATCACGGCCACCACGGGCGGCGGCGACATAACCCTCCGCGAAGCCCCCTAACGCGGCCTGCCCCCAATTCCATGATCACGAAGAAAAATCACCCTATGCGCACGGCTTTTCTTTCGTGGTCATGAAAATCCCGCAGCCGAGCCTACACTGAAGCTGTGACCGGCCGCTGGAACCCTCTCATCACAGGCCGACTGCGGCTGGCGTTTGCTTTCGTATCCATTCTGCTCATAGGCGCGGCCACCGGATGCAGCGGCTCGTCATCGGCGCCACCCGGGCCGGGAGCCAGCTCCCCTGCAGGCAGCCAGCCCGCCACCTCACGGTCCAGCGCTGCGCTGGCCTGGGGCGCAGCGGCCCACCTCAGCCACAGCCAAGCCGGCGAAGACCCGGCATCAGTGTCATGCCCGTCCGCACACTTCTGCATGGCCGTGCTCGAATCGGGCTACGCGGCTGTATACGACGGAACCAAGTGGAGCCAGCCCACCGGGCTTTCTTCCTCCGCCGGAGAGCCCGATTCCGTGTCATGCCCGACCGTCGGCTTCTGCATGGCCGTAGACGCGCGAGACTCGTCCGCCTTTCTGTTCAACGGCAGCACATGGAGCTCTGCTCCTCGCATTAACGATCCCGTCTCGGACACCCAAATGGGCATGGCATCGGTATCGTGCTCGTCACCGAGCTTCTGTGCCGCCGTTGACAACGGCTCCAACGCGTTCACGTTCACCGGGACCTCCTGGAGCCTCGCCACGGCCATCGATCCTGGCAACGAGCTGAGCACGGTGTCTTGTTCGAGCCCCAGTTTCTGCGCCGCCGTCGACTACGGCCCGAACGTGGTCACCTTCAATGGCACCTCCTGGAGTAAGCCATCCGCCATCGACCAAGGCAGCTATCTGCAGGCAGTGTCGTGCGCATCGGCCAGATTCTGCGTTGCCATTGATCGCAAAGGGAACGCGCTCACGTTCAACGGCAGCACCTGGAGCGCGCCCGTCAACGCCGATCCGAACGGTCTGACTATGGGGGAGGGCGGCATCTCCTGGCCGGTGGTGTCCTGCCCGGCCAGC
>DATBBI010000379.1:0-4541 GCA_036271115.1 Trebonia sp. | reverse complement strand
GCCGACCACGAGCAGAACTGCTCCACCTCCACGGTCCGCGTCGTCGGTTCCAGCGAGGCCAACCTGTTCGCCTCCATCTCCGCCGGCATCAACGCGCTGTTCGGCCCGCTGCACGGCGGCGCCAACGCGGCGGTGCTCGAGATGCTCGAGGACATCCGCGATCAGGGCGGCGACGTGACCGCGTACGTCACCCGGGTGAAGAACAGGGAGCCCGGCGTCAAGCTGATGGGCTTCGGCCACCGGGTCTACAAGAACTACGACCCGCGCGCCCGCATCGTCAAGGCGACCGCCGACGAACTGCTGACCAAGCTCGCCCCCGACGACCACCTGCTCGACCTGGCGAAACAGCTCGAGGAAGTGGCGCTGAACGACGAGTACTTCATCAGCCGCAAGCTGTACCCGAACGTCGACTTCTACACCGGCCTGATCTACCGGGCGATGGGCTTCCCGACCCGGATGTTCACGGTGCTGTTCGCGATCGGCCGGCTCCCCGGCTGGATCGCCCACTACCGGGAGATGATCCACGATCCGGCGACCAAGATCGCCCGCCCGCGCCAGGTCTACACCGGCCCGGGCGAGCGCGAGTTCGTCGAGATCGAAAAGCGCTAGCGCGCGGCACCCCAGCCAGGCGGCCCGCTACCGCGGCAGCTAATGCTCCGCGCGGTAGTGGGCCGCCAGTATGTCGTCACCGAAGTCGTTGTCCGGGTTCCGCCACACCGAATGCACGTGGTTCCCGCCGCCCTGCGTGTTGTCGTGCTCGATGAGCAGGTCCGGCCCCTGGACCCGGTAGTAGTGCCGCTCGCCGGGCGCCGTGCCGCCCGCCCACGCGAACGCGAGGTTCTCCGGCCCCGCCGCCTCGACCCGCGCCAGCTCCGCCGCCGCGACCTCGTCCGGTAGCCGTCCGGCGAACGCCGCCACTAGCGCGACGAGGGCGTCCAGCTGCTTGCCGTCCAGGTCGGCGCCGCGCACCCCCTTCGGCCCGTCCCGCAGGTAGCCGAGGACGGTCCGTTCCGCATCGGAGATCCGGTAGTCCGGCTCCGGGTTGAAGACGTGGTCCGGCAGCTCCGCGGACCCGATCCGCGGCACCATCCGGGTGGCGAAGTCCGGCGGCGGCCGGCGGGCGATGATCGCGGCGGATCGCTGCGTACCGGTCAGCGAGGTGATGAACTCACGCCCGCGCGCCTCGTCGTCCGCCAGCGGCGCCAGCGTCCCGTAGGAGGCGGGCACGCTGCCGAGCATGCACGGGGTGGGGGAGAGGTACCGCCCGCCGGTGACGGTGAAGTTCAGCGACACGTGGTGCCCGGCCAGCTGCCAGCCCCACGGCGCCGCGCCGCCTGGCGTCCCGAAGATCCGGAAGCAGTACCGCTCGGGGTCAAACAGGTGCGCGATCGCCGGCGCGTCCACCAGCATGAGCGCCCGCCGCACGTGCTCCATCGCCATGATGGAGACGACCTTCGCGTACCCCGGCATGCTGACCGACGCCGCGATCAGCCGGTGCGCGAGCTTGCGCTGCGGGTCGGTGAGCGATCCGATCGCCAGCCCGCCCCGCTCGGGCTCAGGCAGGTACGACCACTCCCGCCGCGCCCCGGAAAGCTCAAAATCATTAGCCAGAACGTACCGTTGCGACTCATCGAGCGCACCGCTGAACGCGGCCGCGGCGGCGGCCATCCGCGCCGCCGTCTCCGGCGCCAGGTACTTCTCCATCGGGCCGCCTCGTGTTGTGGTCACCGCGCGTGCATGTATAACGTAACGCCGTGACAGAAGAGCCGGCGGTGGCCGCGGCCGATCAGTCGGCTCCACAGGAACCAGCCCAGGGGAAACAGGCCGATCCGTGGGACGATCCCCGGCTGCCCTGGTCAGGCAAGCCCCGCCGGGTCGACATCCTGCTCTGGGCGGGGATCACGCTCAGCGGCATTTACTACCTGGCGCTGCTGCCGTTCCGCGCCACCCTGGTCGGCACGCACCCGGTGCTGCTCGAGGTGCTGAACGGCTCGACCGAGGCGATCGTGTCCGGCGCCGCTTTCGCCCGGGTGGGACACGGCTCACTGACCGTGGTCCTGCTCGCCGCGATCCCGGGGCTGATGAAATTCGACCTGCTCTACTGGCTGGCGGGCAGGCTCTGGGGCGAGCGGATCATCCTGCTGCTGTCCGGCCGGCGTAAGCACGGTCCGCGCTTCATCGCGCGGGTCCAGCGCTGGGGCTGGAAGTTCACCTGGCCGGCCGTCGTGATCACGCCGTTCCTGCCGATACCGAACGCGATCGTGTACGCGACGGTCGGCTGGGCCGGGATGAGCTGGGTGACGTTCCTCGTCCTTGACGTCATCAGCTCGCTGCTCTGGGCCGGCATGCTGGCCGGTCTCGGGTACTCGCTCGGGCAGCACGCGGTCACGGTGGCGCAGACCGTTTCCCGGTATGGTCTGTGGGTATCAATCGGCATCGTTGCCCTTATCGTGATTGCACAAATTCGCAGCAATCGTGTGCACCGTTAGCTGCACGACACGAATGAACGTGCATTTGGCCTTGCATCTGCATGGTTACTCGGGCAGGATGAGACCCAGCGTCAATCACCCGGATGACGCCGGACGCTCCCCGGGGTAACGATGAGCCTGAACCAGCTGGCACAACTGCCCACCCGGACCAGGACCGATCCTGCCATGCGCAGGCCGCTGGACCTGACCGCCCGGGGCGCTTGCGCGCCCCGGCGCCCGCGGGTGGTGCGTATGCCTTCCGACTGGTGGGACTCGCCGTCGGCGGTGTGCTGCCCGCTCAGCCGCGGGCCGCAGTCCGCGCGGGCGGCGCGACGGCTGACCAGGAACACGCTGCACGACTGGGGCCTGGCCTCGCTGGCGGAAGACGCGGAGACGATCGTCGGGGAGTTCGTCGCGAACGCGGTCACCCACGCCACCGAGGCGGACAATGACCGCCGCCCGTCGGCCGAGAACCATGGCCTGCGCCTGCTGCGCCGCACCGGCGAGGTGATCTGCGCCGTGCTCGACCCGAGCGACATCGCGCCCGTGCTCAAGAAGCCGTGCAGCGTGGAGGAAGCGGGCCGTGGCCTGCAAATGGTGGACGCGCTGAGCGACGTCTGGGGCTGGAGCCCGCTGGCGGGCCGCGGCAAGGCGGTCTGGGCGATCTTGTTCTGCGCCTGACCCCGCGTGCTTAACCGCCTGAGCCGATGCGTGGAGGGGCGTGTCGGGTCGGGCGGTTAAACGTGACCGCCGATGCTAATCTCGCATGACCGGAGAACGCTGAAGGAGCGAGAGAAAGGCCCGGCGGGATGCCCTGGACGTGGCGGTACGAGAAAGCTGACGGCGCGGTGCTGACGGGCGCGGGCCTGCAGGACGCGATCTTCGCCAGCCAGGGGGACGCCGAGAGCTGGCTAGGCGAGAACTGGCGGGGGCTCCTCGACGCCGGCGTCGACCAGGTGACCCTGCTCGACGACGACCGCAAGGAATACGGCCCGATGAGCCTCCACCCCGAAAGCTAGCCGCCCGCAACCCGCCTCCAGGCCGCCACAGCCCCCACCGCCCCCAACGGCCCAACCCACCGCCCCGGCGGCCGCCGCCCACCGCCCTCAAAGGTGGTGGATGTGACATCGTCCACACTCTATGGTGGTCGATGTCACATCGACCACGTTCGCTGAGCTGGCCGTCAGGCGCTAGAACTTGTCGCCGGGCTTCAGGCGCGGGGCCGGCGTCCGGAACCGGCGGATCTGCAGCGCCCGCATTACCGCGTACGTCGTCATGCCCCGGGTGGACTCGTTGGGGTACCGTTCCGCGGCCAGCTTGAACAGCGCGCGGCGGATGAAGTAGCCGTCGATCACGACGACCACGATGAGCACCAGGACGAATGGCGAGACGTAGGTGTTCAGCACTTTGCTGCGGGAGAGCAGCGCGATGAGCAGCAGGACCAGCACGTACATGTAGTACTCGCTGGGCCGCCGGTGGCTGTCCACGTAGTCCCTGGCGAGCTTCTTGATCGGGCCGCGGTCGCGCGGGCCGAGCGCCCACTCTTCGCCGCGCCGCATGGCGGTCATCCGCTTGTCGCGTTCGGACCGCACCCTGGCCTTGTCCTCGGGGGTCATCTTGCCCCGGGGAGCGGACCCCGTGCTGGAACCGCGGCCGCTGGTGGTCGACCCGGTGATCGACTGGTACCTGCCGCGCTCGGCCTCACTGCGCTTGGGCGTGGGGCGGCCCTTGCCCGCTTCGGCGGCGGGCTTGTTCTTGGCCGGGGCTTCCTGGCTCTGCGTGGGCGAGGAGTCCTCCGCCGTGCTGCCTGACGACCCGGCGCTGCTGCGTCGGAACACGGGCTTAGCTTAATAGGTAATGCCGCGAACTTCGCCCCCCCGGCCGAACGGGGCGGACGCACCAGGACAGGGGCGTCCGGAGGGGGGAAGGTTTTGTGGCTACTACTCGCAGCAGCGCGTAGGGTTGATTGCGATTAGCCGGCGGCAATCAGCCGTCGCGTGGTGGCGCCGTGCCGCCCGGGGCGGCGCTCAGCTGAATGAAGGGGACGGCCGCGTCTATGAGCGTGATGAAGCG
>DATBBI010000378.1:0-5565 GCA_036271115.1 Trebonia sp. | reverse complement strand
GAACGGTCCCTTGCCTGTCGCCGCGAAGGCGAGCACGGTCCCCAGGCTGAAGATGTCGCTTGGCGGCCCGACTTCGGTGCCGATGGCCTGCTCGGGAGACATGAACCCTGGCGATCCGATCGTCAGCCCGGTCTGGGTGAGTGTCGTCGACTCCGCGGCGCGGGAAATGCCGAAGTCGATGACGCGCGGGCCGTCCTCCGCTAGCAGCACGTTCGACGGCTTCAGGTCCCGGTGCGTCACGCCAGCGGCGTGGATCGCGGCCAGCGCCTCGGCCAGCCCCGCGGCGAGCGCCAGCAGCGACGCCTCAGGCAGCGGGCCGTGCTCTGTTATCGCCTCGGCCAGCGAGGGGCCGGGAACGTAGGCCGTCGCCAGCCATGCGATCGGGCCGTCAACGTCCGCCCCGACCACCATGGCGGTGAACACGCCGCTCACCGTCCTGGCCGCGGCGACTTCCCGGGCGAAGCGGATCCTGAACTGCGGATCCGAGGCCAGCTCGGGGCGGATGGCTTTCACCGCGACCGGCCGGCCGCCCGGGGACACGCCGAGGAAGACCTGCCCCATGCCCCCCTGACCGAGCCGCCCGACCATCCGGTACGGGCCTATTACCTGCGGATCTCCGGGCTGCAGTTCCTTGACCACGCTAATCCCCCACCCCGCGTCACGGGAACGCCCTGCCAACGCGCCGTCAGCTTTACGATAAATATCCGCTAAGGGATTGCAATATGCCCGAGCTGGCCCCTTTTCCTGCGACGTAGCTGTTGGGAGACGGGCACCGTGCTAGCCGTACCCCAAGGCGGGTGGCCTCACGGTCGACCCGTTGGCGGCGCTGCGCGCAGCATCGAAATATGAGCGACAATCAGACTATGGCCGGGGTGACGACCTCACCCGTGCGGCGCGCGCTGACGGCGCCGTTCACCCGGCGCGCCTGGGCAGATCTCGGCTACGCCATCATCAGCTTCCCGCTGGCCCTTGTCGCCTTCGTGTTCAGCTTCGTCACGCTGCACAACGGCATCTTCTGGGCCGGGTCCGCGCCGGCGCTCAGGAAGCTCGGCGGCGCCAACCGGTACCTCACCCTGCGGATGCTCGACGAGGACATCCCCGACCCGCCGCCGCTGCGGCCGCATTCGTACGTGCGCGTGCGGACGCCGGACGCCGACCGGCTGGCGGCCCTGGCCGAGGCGGAAGAAGCCAAGGTCAAGCGGCACGGCAACCGGGTGCGGATCGGCGGCATGCCGGGAACCCGGATCGCCGAGCTGGCCGCGGATGAGCACATCGTCATCCACGCGATGAATCCGGATCGCGTGCTCGGCTGGTACCGGGGGGCGATCCGCGACACGCAGGCCTGGAAGATCCGCGGCTACTTCCTGATGAAGCCGGTGATCGCCAGCTTCCACCTGATCGTCGCCGCGGGCTTCTGGCTCGCCGGGCTGTTCTACCTGACCTACCCGGCCTGGCAGGGATGGGCCGGGGCGGGCCCTGGGCTCGGCAGCGGGCACCCCGTGCCGCTGGCCGCCTCGTTCTTGTTCGTGCCACTCGGCGCGGCCCTGCTGCTGGCGTCGCCGTGGCTGACACGCGCGGTCTGCGAACTGGACTTGCTGCTCATCCGCGGCTTCCTCGGCCCCAGTTCCGATCCGGCCGCGCTCGCGGAGCGGGTCAAGAGCCTGGAGGCGGCCAGGGCGCACGTCGTGGACGATTCGGCGGCCAGGCTGCGCAGCATCGAGCGCGACCTGCACGACGGGGCGCAGGCACAGCTCGTGGCGCTGGCAATGAAGCTCGGCCTGGCCAAGGAGAAGCTGGAAGACACCGCGCCTGCCGACCTGTCCCGGGTCGCCCAGCTCGTCGACGACGCGCACCGCAACGCCATCGAGGCGATCGCCGAGCTGCGCACCCTGGCCAAGGGCATCCACCCCTCGGTGCTCGACAACGGCCTCCCCGACGCGCTGACCACCCTCGCCGCGCGCAGCGCCGTCCCCGTCGAGCTGGTGGTGGACATCCAGGAACGACCGTCGGCGGCGATCGAGACGATCGCCTACTTCTCCGCGGCCGAACTGCTCGCCAACGTCGCCAAGCACAGCGGCGCGCGGCACGCTACCCTCGAAGCCGTGCACGTCCCCGGGCTGCTGCGGATCCGGGTCACCGACGACGGCCGCGGCGGCGCGTCCGCGGTTCCCGGCGGAGGCCTGCGCGGGCTCGCCGAACGCATCCGCACCGTTGACGGCAGCATCGAGATCGACAGCCCGTCCGGCGGGCCCACGGTGGCGACCGTGGAACTGCCGTCCCACGCCTGAAGACCGACCGGAGATCCCGCAGATGGTTGAAATGCTGCGCATCGTCATCGCCGAGGACGCCGCCGTGATCAGGGCGGGACTCGCCGAGGTCCTCACCGACCGCGGGCACGAGATCGTCGCCGCGGTCGGCGACGCCGAGGCGCTGCGGGCCGCGGTCGCCGAGCACAAGCCGGACGTGGCGATCATCGATGTGCGAATGCCGCCGGATCATACCGACGAGGGGCTGCGCGCCGCGATCGCGATCCGTCGAGACCATCCCGGCACCGGCATCCTGGTGTTCTCGCAGTACGTTGAGACCCGGTACGCCGCCGACCTGCTGAGCATGCGGCGCGGCGCGCATTCCGCCGCGTCCGGGGGGGTCGGCTACCTGCTCAAGGACCGGGTCGCCAACGTGGCTGAGTTCATCGACGCGATCGCCCGCGTCGCGGCGGGCGGCACCGCGCTGGACCCTGAGGTCGTCACCGGCATGCTGAACGCGGCCCGGCACACCAGCACGCTGGCCACGCTGACCGCGCGAGAGCGCGACGTGCTCACCCTGATGGCCGAAGGCCGCTCCAACACCGCGATCGCCGACCAGCTCGTCATCTCAGACCGCGCCGTGGAGAAGCACATCAGCAACATCTTCAGCAAGCTGGGCCTGCCGCCGTCCGACTCCGACCACCGGCGGGTGCTCGCCGTGCTGGCCTACCTGGGATCGTGACCCGCCCCTTCGAAGACCTGCCACCGGTCCCGCCGCCGAAGGCTGTGAACGGCAGCAGGGTCGTCGGACGCAATTGCACTGGGTGAATTCTCTTGACGTGAGAATAGCTTTGAGCCGAGCATAGAGCGGTAGGCCGTCGGAAAAGGCGCGGTTTTGGGGGGATGAAGGCGAACGGCGTGCGGCAGTATCCCGGCCCGACGCGGCACCCGGCCAAGCCGGGGTTCGACCTTATAACCTCTAAGCTCCGCCGCCCCGCCGCGCGGCCCGGAACCATCCCGCGCTCCTCGTTGATCAGCCGCCTCGCGGCGGACGGCTCTCCCCCGATCGTCTCGGTGGTCGCGCCGTCCGGGTACGGCAAGACGACGCTGCTGGCACAGTGGGCGGCACTCGGCGGCGAGACGTTCGCCTGGGTGTCCCTTGATGACCGGGACAACGACCCGAAGGTCCTGCTCAGCTACGTGGCGGCGGCGCTGGACGCGGTGCAGCCGGTCGACAAGCGGGTGTTCGAGGCGCTTGCCTCGCCGGCCAGCTCGGTGCCGGGCACCGTGGTGCCGCGGCTGGGGTCGGCGCTCTGGTCGATGACCGCGCCCGTGGTGCTGGTGCTCGACGACGCGCACCTGCTCTGGAATACCGAATGCCGGGACGCGCTGTCGGTGCTGGCCGATCACGTCCCGCCAGGGGCGCGGCTGGTGCTTGCGGGCCGTGACGCCCCGCCGCTGCGCATAGCGCGGCTGCGCGTCGAGGGCCGGATCCTGGAGATCGGCCCGGCCGAGCTGTCGCTGAGCCATCAGGAGGCGGCCTCGCTGCTGCACGCGGCTGACGTCCCGCTCGGCGACGACGACGTGGCCGCGCTGCACAAGCGAACAGAAGGGTGGGCCGCCGGGCTGTACCTGGCCGCGCTCTACCTGCGAGAGGGCGGCTCGGTCCAGGGCGCGGGGGACGCGTTCGGCGGGGATGACCTGCTGGTGAGCCAGTACCTGGAGTCGGAGTTCCTCGGGCGGATCTCGGCGCGGCACCGGGAGTTCCTGACCAGGACCGCGGTGCTCGACCGGATGTGCGGACCGCTGTGCGAAGCGGTGCTCGATCAGCCTGGCTCCGCGGCCGAGCTGGCCGAGCTGGTGCGGTCGAACCTGCTGCTGGTGCCGCTGGACCGGCGCGGCTTCTGGTACCGCTACCACCACTTGTTCCGCGACATGCTGCTGGCGGAGCTGGAACGGCTGGAGCCCGGCCTGCTGACGGTCCTCCGCCGCCGCGCGTCCGCCTGGTGCGAGGCCAACGACCGCCCCGAGGAGGCGCTGGAGTACGCCATGGCCGCCGGCGACGTCAACACGGCCGCCCGCCTAGTGCAGGGCCTGTGGCTGCCGACCGAGCGGCAGGGCCGGTTCGTGACGCTCCAGCGATGGCTGCGGTGGCTAGAGGAGCGGGACGGAATTGCGAGCTACCCGATGGTTGCCATCTGCGCCGCAATAGTGGCCGCGGAAACCGGGCGGCCAGCCGAGGCCGAACGGTGGGCGGACATCGTGGACAGCCGGCAGTACGAGGACTCGTCACGACATGACGACTCTCTCACCGAGGCCTGGGCCGCCGTGCTCCGGGTCGTCATGTGCCGACACGGCGTCGAACAGGTGCGCGCCGACGCGGACGAGGCGCGGCGGAAGTTCGCGGCCGCGAACGCCATGACACCTGTGGCCATTCTCGGTCAAGCCGTCGCGCGCGTTCTATCCGGTGACCTCGACGGCACTGACGCCCTCCTCGAGGATGCGGCCCGCCTTGCGGCGGAGGTCAGCGCGCACGAGACTCGGGCGGAGGCGCTTGCCGAGCGGGCACTACTGGCGATCACACGCGGTGACTGGAGCCACGCGGAGAACATGGCCAGCCAGGCAGTCGACGTGGTACGCGAGATAGGGCTGGAGGCCCTGCTCCCTTGCGCGGTGCACGCCCGCACCGCGGTGCACCGGGGGGACCTCGCGGCGGCGCGGCACGAGCTGGTCAGCGCGCAGCGGCTGCGGCCATTGCTCACCTACGCCATACCGCACCTGGCCGTGCAGGCCCGGATCCAGCTTGTCCACGTGCATCTCGCGCTTGCCGACATGGCCGGGGCCAGGACGCTGATGCGGGAGATCGACGAGATCCTCCAGCGCAGGCCTGGCCTGGGCACCCTGGTGGACGAGGCCCGGGAGCTGCGGGCTCGCGTGTCGGACGAGAGCAGCCCGGCGGTTCCCGGCGTGTCCTCGCTGACCACCGCCGAGCTGCGCGTCTTGCCGATGCTGGCCACGCACCTGTCGTTCCCCGAGATCGGCGCCGAGATGTTCCTGTCGCCGCACACCGTCAAGTCGCAGGCGATGTCGATCTACCGCAAGCTCGGCGCGTCCTCACGCAGCCAGGCGGTCATTAGGTCCCGGGAGCTGGGGTTGCTCGAAGGGATAGCCCTCTGATGGGGTAATCGCAGGAAATGGCGACGTCACGGGCCCGTTCGGGATGATTTCATGCCGATCGCATGATGCACGGGCTCGCCTGGAGGCGTTGGGTGGGATTGAGGGGGGTATCAGAAGTGTGCCCCATAGCGACCGGCAAGCC
>DATBBI010000377.1:0-2470 GCA_036271115.1 Trebonia sp. | reverse complement strand
GCGCCCGCCCGGCCGCGTCGACCCAGCGTTGGTAGGAGAAGTGCTCGCTCCAGCCGTCAAAGCGCCCGCCGTCGCGCCAGGTGGCCTCGATCACCGCGCCGACCCGCCGGTCGCCGCGCGAGAGCAGCCCTTCTACGATCGAGGGCTGCCCGTCGTGATAGCGCATGCCCACGTTGCGCCCGAGGGAACGGTCGGCGTTGATGGCCGCGCGCAGCTTGCCCAGCCGCCGGTCGACGGTCTCGGCGTCGGCCTGCGCGGCCCACTGGAACGGCGTGTGCGGCTTCGGCACGAAGCCGCCGATGGAGACCGTGCACCGGATGTCGCGACGCCCGGTCGCCTGCCGCCCCGCCGCGATCACGCGCCGCGCCAGGTCCGCGATCGCGAGCACGTCGTCGTCGGTCTCGGTCGGCAGGCCGCACATGAAGTACAGCTTGACCTGCCGCCACCCCGAGGAGTAGGCGGTGGTCACGGTCCTGATCAGGTCGTCCTCGGTCACCATCTTGTTGATGACCGCGCGCATCCGCTCCGAGCCGCCCTCGGGGGCGAACGTCAGCCCGGACCGCTTCCCGTTCCTGGACAACTCGTCGGCGAGGGTCACGTTGAAGGCGTCCACCCGGGTCGACGGCAGCGAGAGCCCGACGTTGGACCCCTCGTAGCAGTCGGCGAGGTCGACCGCGATCTCGTTGATCTCGCTGTGATCCGCAGACGACAGCGACAGCAGGCCCACCTCGGCGAACCCGGTCGCCGCGACCCCGGACTCGACCATCTTCCCGACCGTGGTGATCGACCGTTCCCGCACCGGCCGGGTGATCATCCCGGCCTGGCAGAACCGGCACCCGCGCGTGCAGCCGCGGAAGATCTCCACGCTGTACCGCTCGTGCACGGTCTCAGCGACAGGGACCACCGGCGCCTTCGGGTACGGCCACGCGTCGAGGTCGAGCAGCGTGTGCTTGCGTACCGAGCCCGGCACGCCCGGCCGGTTCGGCGCCACCCGCTCGATCCGGCCGTC
This sequence comes from Trebonia sp., assembly GCA_036271115.1. GTDB lineage: Bacteria > Actinomycetota > Actinomycetes > Streptosporangiales > Streptosporangiaceae > Trebonia. The sequence continues at coordinate 1,461 of DATBBI010000377.1, read as the reverse complement.
CGGCAGGTACCGCACGTCGTAGAACCGCGGCACGTACACGGCCCCGGTGGCGGCGAGCGACAGCAGCAGCCCGTCCCGGCCGCCTGGGCACCCGGCCTGCTTCCACTGCCGCACGAGGGCAGTGATCGCGAGCACCGCTTCCTCGCCGTCGCCGAGCACCACCGCGTCGAGGAAGTCGGCGATCGGCTCGGGATTGAACGCGGCGTGGCCGCCGGCGACCACGATGGGGTGGGCGTCCGTCCGCTCCGCGGACAGCAGCGGGATCTTCGCCAGGTCCAGCGCGGTCAGCAGGTTGGTGTACCCGAGCTCGGTCGAGAAGCTGATCCCGAGCAGGTCGAACGCGCCGACCGGCCGGTGCGCGTCGACAGTGAACTGCGGGATGTCCTGCTCCCGCATCAGCCGCTCGAGGTCCGGCCACACGCTGTAGGTACGCTCGGCGAGCACGCCGGGCTGCTCGTTCAGCACCTCGTAGAGGATCGCGATGCCCTGGTTGGGCAGCCCGACCTCGTATGCGTCGGGGTAGAGCAGCGCCCATCGGACGTCGGTCTCATCCCACTCCTTGACGGTGGAATTCACCTCACCGCCGACGTACTGGACCGGCTTCCGGATTTGCGGGAGCAGCGGTTCCAGCCGCGGGTAGACCGACTCGACAGACATGCTTCGAAGAATACCTTCGCTTCGGAACGGGCCCGTGGCGACTGCTGATAGCCGCTATTCGATGAAGATCGAGTGGTGGCGCCGGACGGACAGGAGCAGGCCGACGGCGATCATGTCGGCGAACGCGGCCGAGCCGCCGTAGGAGACGAACGGGAGCGGCAGGCCGGTGATCGGCATGATGCCAATCGTCATGCCGACGTTGATGAACGCCTGGACGCCGAACCAGACCGCCACCCCCGACGCCACCAGCATGCCGAACATGTCGTCCGCCACCGCCGCGGCCCTGATCGCGCGGAAGATGATGATGCCGAGCAGCCCGACGATCACCGCGCAGCCGACGAAGCCGAGCTCCTCCCCCGCGACCGTGAAGATGAAGTCGGTCTGCACGGAGGGGACGAAGTTCCCGCCGGTGAACGTGCCGTGAAACAGGCCCTGGCCGAACGTCCCGCCGGAGCCGACGGCGATCTTCGCCTGCAGCGCGTTGTAGCCCGCGCCGGCCAGGTCGTTGCCGGGGTGCAGGAACGAGGTGAGCCTGGTCAGCTGGTAGCCCCGCAGCAGGTGCAGCTTCCCGACGGCGTAGACCGCCGCGGCCGCGATGGCCAGCAGGCTGACCACCCAGTACAGCCGGATGCCGGACAGCACGATCATGGCGGCCAGCACGGCGACGAGGACCAGCATCACGCCGAGGGCGGGCTCGCGCTCCACCAGCAGGATCAGCGGCGCGGCCGCGAGGACGGCGAGGCCGACGTCCTTCAGGCCTGGCCGGCCCGCCTTCCGCGGCTGCGACGGCTCGATGCGGCGGCG
>DATBBI010000376.1:0-5059 GCA_036271115.1 Trebonia sp. | reverse complement strand
CGGGTAGGCTGCAGCGGATGCTGGAGGAGCGCCGCCCGGAACCCGCCGCCGTCACCAGCGTGGACTTGACGGCGCGGCCGACTGCCAGCGCCTACCGCGACCCAGTGACGTGGGCGATAGCCGCCTGCGTGTTCGGCGCCTACGTGACGCTGTCGCTGTACCGGCTGTGGCAGCGCACCCCGTCCTCGTGGGACCTGGGCATCTACACCGAGTACGTGAAGCAGATCGCGAACCTGCGCACGCCGATCGTGGACGTGCGCGGCGCCGGGTTCAACCTGCTCGGCGACCACTTCCAGGTCATCGTCGCGGTGATCGCGCCGTTCTTCCGGGTGTTCCCTTCCGTGAACACGCTGCTGGTCGCGCAGGCGCTGCTCACCGCCGTGTCGGTGTTCCCGGTGACCACGGCGGCGACGTCGCTGCTCGGCCGCGGTGCCGGGCGGACGATCGGCTTCGCGTTCGGGTTCTCCTGGGGCCTGCAGCAGATGATCGACTTCGACTTCCACGAGATCGCGTTCGCCGTGCCGCTGCTGGCGTTCTCGCTGTCGGCCCTGGTCCGCGGGCGAACCAGGGCGGCGGTGCTGTGGGCGATGCCGCTGGTGTTCGTGAAGGAGGACCAGGGCTTCACCGTGGCGGCGATCGGCCTGGTGATGGCGCTGGCCGGCCAGCCGCGCTTCAGGATGGGGCGGGGCAGCGTGTCCGCCGGGCTGTTCCTCGCCGCGTGGGGCCTGGGCTGGTCGCTGCTCGCGATCACCGTGATCATCCCGCACTTCAACGCGCAGCACCATTACATCTACTGGGGCCTCGGCGGCGTGGTGGGCGGCTCAGGCTCGTCGTTCTCCGCGACGGGCCTGGTGACGCAGACGCTGAGCTCCTGGCCGGTGAAGCTGGAGACCGTGGTGATGCTGGTGCTGCCGACGGCGTTCATCGCGCTCGGCTCGCCGGTCGCGCTGGTCGTCCTGCCCAGCCTCGCGCTGCGGTTCCTCGCCACGAACGCCTTCTACTGGCAGACGAACTGGCACTACAACGCCACCGCGATGCCCATCCTGTTCATCGCGGCGGCCGAGGTGATGGCCCGGTGGCGCGGCGTCGAGCGGGCGGCTGGCGAGGCGGCGGTCGCTGGCCCCGGCGAGCTCTGGACGTCGACCCGGATAGCCGCGGCGCGGCACGGCGCCGCGATGATGGCGGCGATCACGGTCGCGCTCGCCTTCCAGTTCCCGATCAGCAACATCTGGCACGCCTCGACGTACCAGATGAGCCCGCTCGTGGCCGCGGACAACGCGGCGATGGCCCAGGTCCCCGATGGCGCCACCGTGCAGACGACGCTCGGCCTGCTGGCGCCGCTGTCGGCGCGCACGGACACGTTCTGGATCGGCAACCCGGACAACCCGGCCACCCAGTACATCGTCTTCGACGGCCAGCAAAGCGGCTACAGCCCGGTCCCCTCGGACGTGCCCGCGTTCATCAAGGAGCTGTTCCCGAAGACCACCTACGTCCAGATCTTCCTCGACGACCAGGTCTACGTCTTCCGCCGCGCCTAACCGCGGCGGCCCCGGGCGCCGGGCATTCCCCCGGATCGTGAACGCACGGCTGGGACTAGTCTTGCCTGGGTGACGACGGTAGCCCCCGCTGAGCTGGCCGCGGCCCTGCGCGCGGCCGGGCTCGCCGAGATCGACACAGCGACCCGCCGGCGGGCGGAATACTCCTCCGACGCGTCCAACTACCGGGTCGTCCCGGCGGTCGTGGTGTTCCCCAGGCACGCCGACGAGATCGTGGCCGCACTGATGGTCTGCCGTGAGCTCGGCGTGCCGATCGTGCCCCGCGGCGGGGGCACCTCGATCGCGGGCAACTCGCTGAGCACCGGCGTCGTGCTCGACCTGTCGCGGCACCTCAACAGGGTCGTCAGCGTCGATGCGGAACAACGGACCGCGGCGGCGGAACCCGGGACCGTTCTGGACTCGATCACCGCGGCGGCCGCGCCGCACGGCCTCCGCTTCGGCCCCGACCCGTCCACGCACTCGCGCGCGACGATCGGCGGCGCGATCGGCAACAACGCCTGCGGCTCGAGGGCGCTGCGCTACGGGCGCACCGCCGACAACGTGATCGCGCTGGACGTCGTCACCGGCAGCGGCACGCGGTTCACCGCGCGCCGCCTCGGGCGTGACCCCGTCCCCGGCCCGGAGGCGGGCGTGCTCACCCCGCTCACCGCCCTGGTCAGTGGCCACCTGGCCACGGTCCGCACCGAGTTCGGCCGGTTCACCCGCCAGGTCTCCGGCTACTCCCTTGAGCACTTGCTGCCGGAGAACGGCACCGACGTGGCGAAGTTCCTCGCCGGCACCGAAGGCACCCTCGCGCTCACGCTGCGCGCCACCGTCCGCCTGGTTGTCGCGCCGAAGGCCACCACGCTCGCCGTGCTCGGCTACGCCGACATGGCGGCCGCCGCCGAGGCGGTACCCGCGCTGCTCCCGCACCTGCCGGTGGCCCTGGAGGGCCTCGACTCGCGGCTCGTCGACGTCGTCCGGACGCGCCGCGGCAGCGCCGCCGTGCCCGACCTGCCGCGCGGCGGCGGCTGGCTGTTCGTCGAGACCGCGGGCGACACGCCCGCGGCGGCGCGCGACGCCGCCGCCAAGCTGGTCGCCGACGCCGCGTGCCTGGACAGCGCGATCATCACCGGCAGCCAGGCCGCCGCGCTGTGGCGCATCAGGGAGGACGGCGCGGGCCTTGGCAGCCGCACGCCGGACGGCTCTCCTGCCTGGCCGGGCTGGGAAGACAGCGCCGTGCCGCCGGACAAGCTGCCCGGCTACCTGCGGGAGCTGGTGGCCCTGATGGCCAGCCACCGGGTCGACGGGCTGATGTACGGCCACTTCGGCGACGGCTGCGTGCACGTGCGCATCGGCTTCCCGCTGCGCGACCGGCCGGCCGTGCTGCGCGAGTTCATGCAGGACGCGGCCCGGCTGGCGGCCGGTTACGGCGGGTCGGCGTCCGGCGAGCACGGCGACGGGCGCGCCCGCGGCGAACTGCTCCCCGCGATGTACTCGCCCGAGGCGATCGGGCTGTTCGGCTCGGTGAAGCGGATCTTCGACCCGGCCAGCCTGCTCAATCCCGGCGTGATCGTCGCCCCCGCCCCGCTCGACGCGGACCTGCGGGTCCCCGCGGCCCGCCCGCTCCGCCGCGGCCTCGGTTTCGCGTACCCGGACGACCGTGGGGATTTCGCCGCCGCCGTGCACCGCTGCGTGGGGGTAGGCAAGTGCCGCGCGGACACCACCGCCTCCGGCGGCGTGATGTGCCCGTCGTTCCTGGCCACCCGCGACGAGAAGGACTCCACCCGGGGCCGCGCCCGGGTCCTGCAGGAGCTGGCGAACGGCTCGCTGGTGCATGACTGGCGGGCGCCGGAGATCAGCGAGGCGCTGGATCTGTGCCTGTCCTGCAAGGGCTGCTCGAGCGACTGCCCGGTCGGCGTGGACATGGCGACCTACAAGGCTGAGGCGCTGTACCAGCGGTACCGCCGCCGGCTCCGCCCCGCGGCGCATTACTCGCTCGGCTGGCTGCCGCGCTGGGCGGCGCTCGCCGCCCGCGCGCCGTGGCTCGCGAACGGGTCGCTGCGCGTGCGGCCGGTGGCCACCGCCGCCAAGCGGCTCGGCGGCATCGACGAGCGCCGCCCGCTGCCGGCCTTCGCCCGGCAGAGCTTCCGACGCTGGTTCACGGGCCGTGGTCCGTCCCGCGACCAGCCCGCCGCGAAGCCCGTGCTGCTGTGGGTGGACACGTTCACCAACGCCTTCACGCCCGAGGTCGGCCGGGCGGCGGTCCGGGTGCTCGAAGCCGCGGGCTACGAGGTACGGATCACGCCGCGCCAGGTCTGCTGCGGCCTCACCTGGATATCGACCGGCCAGCTCGACGGCGCCCGGCGTCAGCTGCGGCGCACGCTGAGTGCGCTCGGCCCGGCGCTCGACGAAGGCATCCCCATCGTCGGTCTCGAGCCATCCTGCACCGCGGCGCTGCGCGCCGACGCCGCCGAGCTCCTCCAGGGCGAGCCCCGCGCCAAAGCGCTCGGGACCGCGGTCACGACCCTCGCCGAGCTGCTGCGCGGCACCGACGGCTGGACGCTGCCAGACCTGAGCGACGTCAGGGGAGTCGCGCAGCCGCACTGCCACCAGCACGCGGTGGGCGGCTGGGATGCCGACGCCGCGCTGCTGGCCGCGGCGGGCGCCCAGGTCGCCCGCGTGGGCGGCTGCTGCGGCCTCGCGGGTAACTTCGGCGTCGAGCGCGGGCACTACGACGTCTCGACGGCGGTCGCCGAGACCGCGCTGCTCCCCGCGGTGCGCGCGGCCGGCGGGGACGCGACCGTGCTCGCCGACGGCTTCTCGTGCCGCACCCAGCTCGACCAGCTCGCAGACGTCAAGGGCACCCATCTGGCGGAGCTGCTCGCCTCCCGCCTGCCGGCCGGCCCAGCAGATCAGCAAAGATAATGGGCCGTTGTGCACCCTCAGGTGTGCCTATTGACCCACGCTGTTACGCCGCCATTGATAACAGCAAGAAGCCGGCCGCCGTCCAGTCGCCGCAGAAGATCGTACGGGATATGCGCCGGATTTCGGCGCCCAATCACGCACGATAATTCGGCGCGCCAGATAACAGCAAAAAGCCGTTGGGTCGCCAAAGATTGTGTCGACTTCGGCCCCGTTTTCGATGCCAAACTCGACACAGTAATTCTATTGCGCTGATAACAGCAAGAAGCGGTCGGGCCGCCAAGGATCGTGGGGACTTCGTCCGCGTTTTCGGCGCCGAAGTCCCCACGGTAATTCCCTCCTGCTGATAACAGCAAGAAGGCGCAATTCCCGGGGTTGCCCGGTTACTCCGGGGACGTGAACAGCGGTGCGGACTGGCTGAGCACGGCGGCCGCCGGTGCGATGGACCAGATGGCGTCCAGTTCCGCGACCACAGCCGCGATGAGCTCGGGCACGTCCGATGGCGCCGAGTCGTGCATGGCCTCGGCCACGATCAGCGCGGTGCGCGTCGGTGCCCGGACGGCCGACAGGCCGCTTTGCCGGTTCGTCCAGCGCCGGGC
>DATBBI010000375.1:0-6706 GCA_036271115.1 Trebonia sp. | reverse complement strand
CCCGCAGGCAGGCCAGCATCTCCTCACCGCCGCGGCCGAACACGAACGGGTCCCCGCCCTTGAGCCGCACCACGAACCGGCCCTGCAGCGCGTTCGTGACCAGCGCGTCGTTGATCTCGTCCTGCGACATGGCCCGCTTGTACGGGACCTTGCCCGCGTCGATAACCGTCACGTCGGGCGGCAGTTCGGCGAGCAGCTCGCGGGGCGCCAGCCGGTCGGTCACCACGACGTCGGCCTCGGCCAGCAGCTGCCTGCCCTTCACGGTGATCAGGCCGGGATCCCCGGGACCGCCGCCCACTAGCGCCACCCCGCTGGCGCGCCGCCGGAAGTGCCTGGCGGTGATCACGCCGGACTGCAGCCCGGTCGTCACGGCGTCGCGGATCGCCGCGCTGCGCCGCGGATCGCCGCTCAGCACCCCGACGCTGATGTCGTCCGCGGCGCCGGTGGCGGGCGTCCAGGCCGTGGATTCGCTGGCGTCGTCCGCCCGGACGCACCAGATGCGGTTCCTTTCCGCCGCTTCGGCGACCCGGGCGTTGACGTGCGCCGGGCCCGCGCAGGCGCAGGCCAGCCAGGCGCCGTCACAGTCGCCGTCCTGGTACTCGCGCCTGCGCCAGTCGACGCGGCCGGCGGCGGCGAGCTCCTCGAGAGCGGGCGTGGCCTCCGGCGAGATGAGCAGCACGTCCGCGCCGACCGCGAGCAGCCGCGGCACCCGGCGGGCGGCCACCGCGCCCGCGCCGATCACGACCACCCGCCTGCCGCGCAGCCGCAGGCCGAGCAGGTACGCCTCATCCGCGGCCCGTCGTCCTGTCACGCACCGAACGTACCCGACGGCTAGGGGGCAGGCTCGCCGCGGGCCGCCCGCAGCAGGGCGCCGAAGGCCGCGACCGCCACCACCGGGCCGCCCTTCTCGGACAGCGTGGTCAGCGCGGGGACGCCGCTGGCCCGCAGTTCGTCCTTCGCCTCCGCCGCGCCGGAGAAACCGGCGGGCACCCCGATCACGAGCGCCGGCTCCGCCACCCGGCGGAGGATCTCCCAGAGCGCGTCCGGCGCGTCGCCGACCACCCAGACCGAGCCGGGCCCCGCCTCGCCGAAGCCGAGCCGGACCCCGGCCGCCGGCACCGTGATGCCCGTGGTCCTGGCCAGCCTGACGGCCAGCGGCTCGGCGGCCTTGCAAATGACCGGGCAGTCCGTGATTCCCGCGGCCACCATGGGCGCGTCGGCCAGTACCGGCACCCCGGCCGCGATGGCCCGCACCCCCGCCGCCAGGATGGCCTCGTCGCACATCAGATCGGCGGCGAAATCAAGGTCGCCGGTGGCGCACACGACCGCCTCGGTGACCGCGCGGGTAAGCGGCGGCAGCTCGCTGAGGTCGAGCCGGGACCGCAGCACACGGTACGACTCCGCCAGCACGGAATCATCGACGACCATGTCTGCCGACACAACCATCCCCGCAGCGCAGAGACAACTATCGCCGCGGGCCGGCGTGTCGGTCCATCGCAGATTGCCGCCATGCGTAACAAGAGGCCGATACACTGGCGGGCGCGCGGGCTTTGCCCGATCGCGCGCCGTCGGCCTCGGGACGGTCTTCAGCTAACAATCAGCCGGGCCCGGTAGCCTCCCGCAGGCAACCACACACAAGGCGCGTGGACCGGTGGTCCGCAGGAGCGAACGGAGCATGCATGGCGAGGGACCGATACGACCTCGACGCCGGCCCGGCAGCCGCCCGACCGGTGTGCGGCCCGGATCGCGGGAAAGAGGCATAAGCGTGTTCTACTCCAACCCGGCGGACGCGGGGATCGACGCCGACGCACTGCAGACGCTTGCCGACATTTACGGGGAACGCGCCACGAAGCTGCCGCCAGTCGCGCTGGTGATCGCCGCCTACAACGAGGAAGGCGCCGTCGGCCCGGTCGTGGAGAAGCTGCCGAAGACGGTGTGCGGGCTGGCCGCCGAGGTCATCGTGGTCGCCGATGGCTGCGCGGACGCCACCGCCAAGGAGGCCGACGCGGCCGGCGCCGTGGTCTGCGACGTGCCGGTCAATCGGGGCCAGGGCGCCGCGCTGCGCCTCGGCTACCGGATCGCCAGGGAAGGCGGCGCCGAGTACATCGTTACCAGCGACGCCGACGGACAGTACAACCCGCTGGAGATCGAGTCCCTGCTTGCCCCGGTCATCGAGGGCAAGGCCGACTTCGTCACCGGGTCGCGCCGGATGGGCAGCGAGGAGACCAAGGACCCGGTCCGCAGGGCCGGCGTGCGGTTCTTCGCCTCGCTCGTCAGCCTGCTCACCGGGCAGCGGATCAGCGACACCACGTTCGGCCTGCGCGCGATGCGCGCCGAGGTGACCGGCGCCGTCCAGCTCGAACAGCCGCAGTACCAGGCGTCCGAGCTGCTGATCGGCGTCATCACGCACGGGTACCGGGTGCTGGAAGTGCCCGCCACCATCCACAAGCGGACGGTCGGCGAGAGCAAGAAGGGCCAGAATCCGCTGTACAGCCTGCACATCCCCGGCGTGAACAACCTCTTCTACGGCGTCAGGTTCACCCGCGTGGTGCTCGGCACCTGGTGGCGCGAACGCCGCCGCCGCTCGTAGCGGCGACGGCGTTCCTTTCGCTCTTGCAGCGCCCTTTTGGCTTTTGCGCCTGGGCCGGTGCTAGTCGGCCGGGGCAGCCTGCGGAGCCGCCGAACGCTCGGCGGGCGCGGCCTGCTTCGCGTTCGCGCCGTCCGCCTTCGCCGCGCTCTTTCCGGTCCCGGCTTCCGCTTCCGCGGTGGCGGTCCGGACCGCGGTATGCGGCGCGGCCGCCGGGCTCGGCGCCTTGCGGGTGCCGGGGGGCACCGAGTCCGGGCCGGTGGCCGCCGCCCTGGCGGCCGTCGTGCGCTCGGCGAACAGCACGTAGTGGAAGATCACGAACCGCAGCAGGAACGTGAAGCAGTTAGCCACCAGCCAGATGAAGTCGACCCACAGCACGTGCTTGATGCCGGTCAGGCCCAGCCACGCAGCCGAGTGATAGGCGAACTTCGCGGCCAGCGTGAGGATCACGATCACCACGGCGGAGATCACCCAGAACGGCACGGTCTCCCTGAGCACGTCCGGCCTGCCCTTGCGCTCCCACGCCCACCGGCTCAGCACGTAGCTGACCACCGCGCCGCAGAACCAGCTCACCAGCGCGGCCGGCGTCGACGTCATGTGGAACACGCCGTTGCACAGGGTCAGCGCGATTTCGGTCGCGGTCAGCGCGGCCGCCGCCACGACGACGAATCGCGTGAAACGCACACCTACCTTGGAGCGGAGCTTCGCCCGTGCCGCATGGAGCCGATTATGCGCGAGTGCCATGAACTTCCTCGTGTTTGGGAACCGACGATTACCCAGGAAAGCAAGCACGGAAACCGCAGGCCCTTCGACGCACCCCGCCAGGCCTTACGAGCTGACCGGCGCCGGCGGCGATGCTTCGGTCACGCGTACCTATAGCACGTTACCCTGTAACGGGAGGTGACGGGATGAAGATCCTGGTACTAGGCGGAGACGGGTACCTGGGCTGGCCAACGGCGCTGCACCTGTCGGAGCACGGTCACGAGGTGGCTGTCGCCGACAACTTCGCGCGCCGGCACTACGACGACGAGCTCGGCGTGGAGAGCCTGGTCCCGATCGAGCCACTCCGGGTCCGCATCGCCGCCTGGAAGGAAATCACCGGCAAGGACATCGGCTGCTACGTCGGCGACCTCTGCGACCCGGTGTTCGCCTACCGGATTATCAGTGACTTCCGCCCGGACGCGGTGGTGCACTACGCCGAGCAGCGCGCCGCGCCGTACTCGATGATCGACCGTGGTCACGCGGTCTACACCCAGTCGAATAACGTGCTCGGCACCCTCACGCTGCTGTACGCCATCGCCGAGATCGATCCCCGCATCCACCTGGTCAAGCTCGGCTCGATCGGCGTGTACGGCACGCCGAACATCGACATCGAGGAAGGCTGGCTGGACATCGAGTACAACGGGCGCAGGGACAGGGTCATGTTCCCCAAGCGCCCCGGCTCGTTCTACCACCTGTCCAAAGTGCACGACGCGCACAACATCGAGTTCGCCTGCCGGATCTGGGACCTGCGCGCCACCGACCTGAATCAGGGCGTGGTCTACGGCCAGCAGACGCCGGAGACCGCCCGCGACGACCGGCTGGCGACCAGGTTCGACTACGACGCGGTATTCGGCACGGTGCTGAACAGGTTCGTGATCGAGGCGGTCATCGGCCACCCGCTCACCGTCTACGGCACCGGCGGCCAGACCCGCGGCCTGATCGATATCAGGGACACGGTGCGGTGCATCCAGCTCGCCTGCGAGAACCCGGCCAACAAGGGCGAGTTCCGGGTCTTCAACCAGATGACCGAGTCGCTGTCGGTCCGGGAGATCGCCGACACGGTGGCGAGGGCCTACCCGGGCGAGGTCACGATCGAGGAGCTGGACAACCCGCGGGTCGAAGCGCCCGAGCACTACTACAAGGTCGCGCACACCAAGCTCGTCGACCTCGGCCTCGACCCGCACCTGCTGTCCGACACGCTCATCGAGTCGCTGTTCGAGATCACCAAGCGGTACGCGCACCGGGTCCGCCCGGAGGCGCTCCGCCCCACCGTCAACTGGCGTTCCCCGTCATCGAGCTGACCCGGAACACCTGCCACCGCGGGCGGCGGCGCCTGTTGTCGGGCGCGGTCTGCTCGCGGCGGACCTTCGCCCGCAGCCGGTAGCGTGCCGCGGTCCGCAGCCGGTCGTCTTCGGTAGCGGCCAGGGTGTGAGTCGGGAAGTACAGCATGGCGCTCTCCTCGTCATCGTCTCGTCATCGACGGCCGCCGGGGGCGGCTGGCCTTTCATCTTGACGACGGACGACTGGCGCCGAAATCGACAGCTAATAGACGCCGGGGGAAGCGAATGCCTGCCGGATGCGGGCGATCACGAGTTCTGGTGTCTTGAAGAGCTCGCGCCAGGTGAAGTGGACGACCTTGTAGCCCGCGTCGCGCAGCAGGCGGTCCCGCTGGAACTGCGCGATCAGGTCCTTGTCGGCGGCGTACTTAGCTAGCCCGTCGGCTTCGACGATCACCCGGTGCGCGCGCCAGAAGAAATCGACGAGGAAGGCGTGCGCCGGCAGGTGGATGGTGACCTGCAGCTCCGGCGGGTCAAGCCCGGACTCGTCGAAGACGACCCGTGCCGCCGACTCCAGAGCCGATCCGGCACGCTCATCGGCGAACGAGACCACCCGCCGGGCCTGCTTTACGCCTGGCCAGCGCGTGCACGAGTCCAGGATCTGACACAGCTCCGGCTTGGCCGCCTTCTCCGCGTGCAACGCCGAGTCCGCCACCACGACCGCATCCACGAACGGCAACGTCCGCGCGAGATCAACAACAGTCCGCGCGGCGGTCGTCACCGGCAGGTTGTACAGCCTGGTCACATGCCCCGGCGGCAGATCCGCGGAGTGGAAGGCCACGCCAGCCGTCGTCGGTCTTTCCCATCGTTTCGTCGTCGGAAGAGTCAGCGTCACAGTGTCGATGGGGAGTGAATTCAGGAGGCTGAGACCGTGCAGCAAGGCCGCAGACTGGTAGCTCACTATTGCGGCGCGGCCAACAGTAGCCCGCATGGCGAGTACATGGAGGACGTGGGTATGCGCCGGATTACCCTCGGCCCAGTCGATCGCTCTCCTGGTCGCGTATACGCCGCGCCGCATACGTACCAATTCACCGGAACGCACCAGTGAACGCATGAGGTCCGGGGAGACTCCAAGTGCACGCCACCGCTCGGTAGTTGTGACCATACTTTTACGGACAGCATCCGGTTTGCTACGCACTGTCACAGTTTAATGATGGCAACATTTGCGAGGGAATTCAACTTCCCATCAGCTATGACCACTTCACCCGACTTCCCATCAGTTATGACCACTTTGCTGTCCGTTTTGCCCGAAATATACCCACGTAACTGATGGGCAGATGATGGGCGGTCGGGCGGCAGGGGAATCGGACTAGTGGGGGCGGTCGGGCGGTGAGCGAATCGGGTTAGCTGGCGGGAGGCGCTAGCGGCGGGCGAACCGGCTAGTGGGGGGCGCGGTCGGGGCGCCGGCGCGGAATAGTTGCGGATGGCGGGAGGCGCTGGCGGCGGGGAATCGGGGCTAGTGGGGCGGTCGGGCGGCGGGGAATCGGGCTGGTGGGGGGCGGTCGGGGTGGCGGGAGTCGCCGGCGGCGGTCGGGCGGCAGGGGAATCGGGCTAGTGGGGGGCGGTCGGGCGGCGGGAGGCCGCCGGCGGCGGTCCAGCGGCGGGGGGGTGGGCTAGGTGGGGGTGTTTGTGCTGCCGGGGCTGGCGTGCCAGAGGGTGCGCGGCGGGTTCTTGGGGCTGCCGCCGGGCGAACCGGTCTCCGCGTACGGGGACAACGTGAATCCGTTGGCGAAGACCACCGGCCGTGCCGCGGCTGTCCGGCCGCCGGCCGGGTCGTCCGCGTCGGAGAAGGGCATGCCCGGCCAGTCTGGGTCCGGGGTGGGCGGCGCGCCGGCAGCGGCGTCGCCTGACGGCGACGCGCCGGGGCCTACGTCGCCGGTGGCCATCGCACCGCGGACCGCGGCCAGGCCGCTGGCCAGGCGGATCTCCTCGAGGGCCGGGATGTCCCAGCATTCGGTCGCGTTGACCGTGACGGCCATCGGGCCCGCGCCCGCGCGGCGGACCCGGCCGCGGACGAGCA
>DATBBI010000374.1:0-9208 GCA_036271115.1 Trebonia sp. | reverse complement strand
GCTGTCGGCCACCCAGACGCTGAGCCCGTACCGGGAGCCGATGGGCATCTACACCGGCGGGGAGATGCTCGAGCTGTTCCCGCCCGCCGCCGCGGACCGGCTGTTCAGCCAGGCCGGCGTGTCCAGGAAGGACATCGACGTCGCCGAGCTGTACGACGCGACGTCGTACATGACGCTGCGCTCCCTGGAATCGTACGGGTTCGCGGCCGACGGCGCGGGCTGGCGGTACGTCCTCGAGCACGGCACAGGGCCGGACAGCCCGCTGCCGGTCAACACGCACGGCGGCCACCTGTCCGAGGCGTACCTGCACGGGATGAACGGCATCCTCGAGGCGGTCCGCCAGCTGCGCGGCACCGCGTGCAACCAGGTGGCCGGCGCGGAGACCGCCCTGGTCGGCGCGCCGGCTGGCAGTGCCACGATCCTGGCGAGGTGAACAGGTGATGGCGGTTGTTCCCGGGATGACAGAGCTGACGGCCCCGTACTGGGAGGCGGCCCGCGAGGGGCGGCTCGTCGTCCAGGAGTGCCGGTCCTGCGGCCAGCTGTCGCACCCGCCGCTGCCGGCCTGCCCCCGCTGCCACGCCCGCGACCTCGGCTGGCGGGAGGTGTCCGGCGCCGGAACCGTCTACACCTACACGGTCGTCCGCCACCCGACGCACTTCGCGTTCGCGGACCAGATCCCGTACGCGATCGCGCTCGTCGAGTTGGCCGAGGGCCCGTGGCTGATCACGGGCATCACCGGCTGCCCCCCGGACGAGGTACGCGCGGGAATGCCGGTGCGCGCGGTCTTCCGCGAGGTCACCGACGGCGTGACGCTCCCCTACTTCGAGCCCGCCCCATGACCCCCCGCCCGCGTCGGCTGCCCCGCCCGAAGGCGGTCGATGGGCCATCGTCCCCCCTCTATGGCGGTCGATGGCCCATCGACCCCCTTGACCCTGGCGGTGCTCCGCTGATAACAGCAAGAAGCGGCACGCTCATCGGCTACCATCCACGCGGGCTGATAACAGCAAGAAACGACACCTTGAACAGGATGATGGGTCATTGTGCACCCTCTGGTGTGCCTAATGGCCCATCATCTTTGGGCGGCCGCCAGGCCAACCGGGCTTATGTGTGTTATTCCGGGTGGATATCCCCCGGAATAACACACCTAGTGGCAGTGACGGTGGTCTCGCGTGATAACAGCAAGAAGCCCTAGCGGCGCAGGGAGTTGGTAATCATGGGAGTGCTTGACGGGAAGGTGGCGTTCGTTACCGGGGCGGCGCGGGGGCAGGGCAGGTCGCACGCCCGGCGGCTCGCCGAGGAGGGCGCCGACATCATCGCGATCGACGCCTGCGCGACGCCGGGATGGCTGAGCTACCCGCTGGCCAGCGAGGCGGACCTGGCGCAGACGGTCAAGGAGGTCGAGGCGGCCGGGCGGCGGGTCGTCGCCCGCCGCGCGGACGTGCGCGACCTCGGCGCGGTGCGGGCCGCGCTTGACGAGGGCGTCGCGGAACTCGGCGGCCGGCTGGACATCGTCTGCGCCAACGCGGGGATCATCTCGCAGCCGGTCGCCACCTGGGAGATCGACCTGGACCAGTGGCGCGAGCTGATCGACGTCACGCTGACCGGCGTGTTCGTCACCATCAAGGCCGCGGTCCCGCACATGATCGCCGCGGGCAACGGCGGGTCGATCACGCTGACCAGCTCGGGGGCGGCGCTGATCTCCGGCGGCGGCTTCGCCGACTACAAGGCGGCCAAGTCCGGGATACTGTCGCTGACGAGGACACTGGCCTGCGAGCTGGCCGAGCACTTCATCCGGGTGAACGCGATCTGCCCGACCGCCGTCGACACCCCGATGATCCAGAACGAGACGCTGTACCGGTCGTTCAGGCCCGACCTGCCGAACCCGGGCCGCGAGGACGTGAAGGCCGGGTTCCAGACCATGAACCTGCTGCCCATTCCGTGGGTGGACGCGGCCGACGTGTCGAACGCGATCGTCTGGCTGGCCTCGGACGCGGCGCGGTACATCACCGGCGTGACACTGCCCGTCGACGCGGGGAACCAGCACAAATGATCACGACGCAGGCCGCGGTGCTGTGGCAGAGCGGCACGGACTGGAAGGTCGAGGAGATCACGCTCGACGAGCCGCGCCAGGGAGAGGTCCTCGTCCGGGTGGCCGCCGCCGGGCTGTGCCACTCCGAGGAGCACCACGTCACCGGCGACGTGCCGTTCGCCGCGCCGATGATCGGCGGTCACGAGGGGGCGGGCTACGTCGAGGCGGTCGGGCCCGGCGTCACGCTGACCAAGCCGGGCGACTACATCGTCTTCTCGTCGATCCCGAACTGCGGCCGCTGCCCGTCCTGCGCGCGGGGCAGGCAGAACCTGTGCGACCTCGCCGCCACCATCGGGGAGGGGCTGCAGATCGGCGACCACACCTCGCGCCACCACGCGGGCGACACCGACCTCACCGTCACCTGCATGATCGGCTGCTACGCGCGGCACACCGTGGTAAACGAGGCGTCCGTGATCCCGGTGGACCCGGCGGTGCCGCCGGAGGCCGCCTGCCTCACCGGCTGCGGGGTGGCGACCGGCTGGGGCAGCGCGGTGTACGCCGGGGGCGTCCGGGCCGGCGACGACGTCGCGGTGATCGGCGTGGGCGGCCTCGGCTCGGCGGCTGTGCAGGGCGCCCGGCTGGCCGGCGCGCGGCACGTCTTCGCCGTCGACCCGGTGCCGTTCAAGCGGGAGATGGCCGGCAAGTTCGGCGCGACGCACACGGCGCAGGACGCGGCCGCGGCGTTCGAGCTGATCCGCGAGGTCACCTGGGGCCGGATGTGCGACGTGGTCGTGCTGACGATGGGAGTGGGACGCGGCGACCTGATGGACGACTTCATCGCGCTGACCGCCAAGCGCGGGCGGATCGTGGTGACGAACATCCACCCGGTCGCCGACACCCACCCGCGGCTGAGCCTCATCGGCCTGGCGCAGTGGGAGAAGCAGATCGTGGGCTGCATCTTCGGCTCGGTCAACTCCCGCGCGGACATCCCCCGGCTGCTCGGCCTGTACCGGGACGGGCTGCTCGACCTGGACTCGATGGTCACCAGCACCTACCCGCTCGAGGACATCAACCGGGGATATCAGGACCTTCGCGACGGCAAGAACATCCGCGGCGTCCTGGTGATGTGACCCTGGCGTCCCCGGGAGCAGCGGGTTAGAGGTTCCCGACCTGGTAGGTCTTCAGGCCATACTGCCTGGCCAGCGGGTTCCACAGGCGGGTGAACGCCTGCTTGTCCGCGGTCGCCTGGCCGTCAGGGCCGTAGGACGCCTTCAGGTTGGCGTCGTTGCCGGTCTTGCCCTTGTGGCAGCCGCGGCTGAGCTCGTCCTGCGCCCACTTGGACAGGTCGGTGTCCGCCCGGGCGGACGCCTGCCAGGCGCCGGTGAGGGCGCTGACCATCGCGGGGGACAGGGCGGCGCGGTTGGGCAGGGCGCCGAGCCTGGTCAGCAGGGCCTGCCTGTTGGCGGCGGCCGTGGAGAAGGTCGCCGAGTCCTGGGCCAGGTTCTTGCCGCAGTTCTGCACATCGACGACGGCGTTGACCACCTTGCCGCGGTCGGCTCCGCTCTGCGGCAGCAGGGCGGACAGCTGGGTCGCCGCCAGCTTCTCCGTTTGCGCGTTCGCGGAGGCGGTCGCCGTCGGCGTGCCGCCGCCCGTGGCGCCCGACGTGGAGCTCGAACTCGAACTGCCGTGCATGGCCGCGATCACGACGCCCGCGACCACGAGCACCAGCACCACGGCGATGATCGCGGGGGTCAGCCGGCCGTTCGGCAGCCGCGACCATGGGCGCCGCTTCCCGTCCTGCGGCGGGCCAGGCGGGAACGGGCCACCGGGACCCGCTGGCGGATAAGGCCCGGGCGGGTACGGCCCGGCTGGCTGGTACGGGCCGCCTGGCGGCACCGGCTGCATGCCCTGCGGCAGCGTCTGGGACGTGCCCTCGCGCTGGCCCGCGTCACCGGGCAGCGGCGGCGCGAACAGCGAGGCGGATCCGCCGGAACCGGGCCACGGCTGCGGCTCGAACGGGCGCGGCGAGGAGAACAGCCCCTGCGGCTGCAGCATCCGCTGGGTGTCCGACATCTCGTCTTGCGGGACCGGGGCGCTGTACGGCTGCTGCGCTCCCGGATGCGGTCCTCCTGGATGCGGCCCTCCTGGATGCTGAGGCCCGGGCGGGAACTGGCCAGAAGGCGGCAGGCTGGCGGGCGGCTCGCTGCCCGGCGGCGGCGGCCACGGCAGGCGAGTCTCCGCGGTCGGCGGAGGAGCGGACCCGAACTGCGGCGGTGACGGCGGGCCCGGGTACGGCGTCCCCGGTGGCTGCATCCCTGGCGACTGGGACCCCGGCATTCCCTGTGATGGCGCGGTGACCGGGTGTGGGCCAGCCATGGTAACCGGGACTGCTTCTCCGCAACTGGAGCAAAAACGCGTGCCCGGCTCCACGGAATATCCGCACGCCGGGCACCACTCACTACCCATACCGGCCATCTCTAGCAGGCTAACTCCACTTGCCCCTGTTCGGCAGGCAAACGGGATCACTCGGCGTGGCGGGAGCAGCCACGAGACCGTTCAGAAGAAAAACCTCGCAACAGATTACACTTCCGCCGCACCGCTGAGAGAATGCAGATGTCCTCGTCAGCGAAGCGCGTTGGGAGAGCCGATGCGAGTGCCGGCCGGGCTGCTCAGCGGCGCCGCCGTGACAGGCTTGCTCGCGGCCGGCCTGACCGCCGCCGCCCCCGCGGCGAGCGCCGCCGCCCCCGCGGCGAGCGCCGCTGTCACCGCGAAGACCGCCACCACCGCGAAGGCAGCCACCACCGCGAAGGCGGCAGCCGCGCCCGCCGGGGTACGGGCGCCGTGGGCCGAGGTGGCGAACGCCGCCACCGGCGCCGACCTGTGGAGCCGCTCGTCGGTCAGCGAGCGGCCGATGGGCAGCGTCACCAAGGTGATGACCGCGTACGTGGTCATCGAGGCCGGCAACCTCAACCGGGTGATCACCGTGCCTGAGGGCATCGTGGCCTACGACAAGAAGTTCGACGCGTCCACCGCGGGGCTGGTTCCGGGGGAGAAGCTGACCGCCCTGCAACTGCTGTACGCGATGATGCTGCCGTCCGGCTGCGACGCCGCGTACACGCTGGCCACGGCGTACGGCCCGGGATTCAGCGCGTTCGTCGCAAAGATGAACGCGACCGCCAAGAAGCTCGGCCTGTCGAAGACGCACTTCTCCGACCCGAGCGGGCTGCCGAACCCCGGCCAGTACACCAACTACTCCACGGTGCGCGACCTGATCAGCCTGGGGCGGGACGCGATGAAGCTGGCGGTATTCCGCCAGGTGGTGGCGACGCGGAGTTATCACGTGGCGGCCGGCGCCGGGCACCGGGCGCACACCTGGAAGAACCTGGACCAGTTGCTGACCAGCTACTCAGGGGCGATCGGCATCAAGACCGGGTTCACCGCCGTGGCCGGGGAGTGCCTGCTGTTCGAGGCGCGCCGCGGCAGCACGACGCTGATCGGCGCGGTGCTGCATTCGGCGGCGACCGAGTCGGCATCCGACCAGGCCGCGCCGGTTCGCGACGCGACGGCGATGCTGAACTGGGGCTTCAGCCGCTAGCGGCCGCTCCGCCCCGCCCTATCCCGCCCCGCCCTATCCCGTGGGCCTAGCCCGCGGCGGCCTGCCCGTCGCTTTCCGCGGCGGTGCTTTCCGCGGCAGAGCCGAGGTAGCTCGCGGCGAGCAGTGCGCTGTCCTTCGACAGGCTCTCGGCGGTGCCGCTGGCGGTGAGATCACCGTGCGCCAGGATGTAGCCCCGGTCGGCGATCTTCAGCGCCATGTGCACGTGCTGCTCGACGAGCAGCACCCCCGTCCCGGTCGACGTCGCGTAGTCCCGCACCACCGGCAGCAGCCGGCCGACGATGACAGGGGCGAGGCCGAGGCTCATCTCGTCAAGCATGAGCAGCTTGGGCGTGCGGCTGAGCGCGCGGGCCAGCGCGAGCATCTGCTGCTCACCGCCTGACAGCAGGCCGGCCTTGCGGTCGCGCAGGTCGCGCAGCGCGGGGAAGTGGTCGAACGCCGTGTCCATCTGCGCCGGCGAGCTGAGGCCGTCGAGCCGGAAGTGCTCGGCCACGGTCAGCCCGAAGAAGATGCCGCGGTCAAACGGCACGTGCGCGATGCCGAGCCGGGCTCGCGCGGTCGGCGCCATGCCGGCGAGGTCGGTGCCGCCGAACCTGATGGTTCCCGGTGGGTGCTTCAGCAGGCCGGAGATCGCGCGCAGCGTGGTCGTCTTCCCTGCGCCGTTGGCGCCGAGCAGCGCCACCACCTCGCCGTGCCCCACGGTGAGACTCAGGTCGCGTACGACCAGCGCTCGGTCGTAGCCCACGCTCAGCCCGTTGAGCTCGAGTACCGCGTCACCGCCAGCCCCGTTGTTGCCCGCGCTCTTGTCGACAGCCCTGTTGCCGGCAGCCTTCTCGTCGGCAGCCTTCTTTTCGACAGCTCCATCGCCGCCAGCCACGTCGTCGCTAGCCATGTCGTCCAAACCCGCCTTATCTCGGTCACCCGCTATGTTAATTTGCTAGCCGGCAAGCAACAATCCGATCGCTTATAACACCTGTCTTGTACAGGACAAACAACCTTTTGGCCAGCTTGTACCCTGCATCGTTATCGCTGCATTGGGGTTGTCGCCAAGTTGCCGGGCATCGATATGTGGCCACCGGACACGTGACTTGATTGTGACCGCCAAAGATCATCAAGCCAGTTGACTCATCTCACGCTGCGGGCCTTTGCTTGAGAAGATTTCCCGATGGCTCGCACAGTCACAGGCGGAGAGGGCGATGGAGCGAATCCCGGTCACGCACGCCGGAAGCCTGATCAGGCCGGCGGAACTCCTTTCCTTTCTGTCGGCGATAGACCAGGGGAAGGCGTTCGACAGCGCCGATTACCGTGCCGCGCTCAGCCGGGCCGTGGCCGACGTGGTCGCCGAGCAGGTCGAGACCGGCATCGACGTGGTCGACGACGGCGAGATGGGCAAGTCGACCTGGATCACCTACCTGTACGAGCGGACGACCGGGCTAGAGTCCAGGCCCGTCGAGGGCGGGTTCGCCAGCATCATGCCGGCCAGCAGGGACCGGCAGCATTTCCCCGGCGCGTACGCGGAGCTCGACTCGCTCGACGAGCGCGCGGCCAGGGCCAGCACCAGCCTCGGCGCCGACGGGGACCAGGGCCGTCCCGGCGCCGCCGACCCGGAGGAAGGGGCTGGCGGCGCGTCGGAGTGGGTGTGCACCGGCCCGATGACCTATGACAAGACGGCGCTGGACAGGGACATCGCGAATTTCAAGGCCGCCCTCGACGCCGCCGGCAAGGCCTACTCCGAGGCGTTCCTGCCGGTGGTCGCCCCCGCCAGCGCCTACTGGCTGAAGAACGAGTACTACCCCTCCGACGAGGAGTTCGTCTACGCGCTCGCCGACGCGCTGCACGAGGAGTACAAGGGCATCACCGACGCCGGGCTGCTGCTGCAGGTGGACGACGCGGTGCTGATGCACGAGGCGGACACCATGCTGTCCAAGGGACAGTCGTGGGAGGACTACCGGCGGTGGGCGCAGCTGCGGGTGGACGCGCTGAACCACGCGCTGCGCGGGCTGCCCGAGGAGCAGATCAGGTACCACATCTGCTTCGGCAGCTGGCACGGTCCGCACGCCTACGACCCGCCGCTGCGCGACTCGGTCGACCTCGTGCTCCAGGTGCGGGCGAAGTACTACCTGATGGAGCAGGCCAACCCGCGGCACGAGCACGAGTGGGCGATCTGGGAAGACGTCACGCTGCCGGCGGACAAGGTCCTGGTCCCCGGCGTGGTCACGCACCACACCAATGTTGTCGAGCATCCCGAGCTCGTCGCGCAGCGCCTGGTGCGGCTCGCGAACGTGGTCGGCAGAGACCGGGTGATGGGGGGCACCGACTGCGGGTTCGCGCAGGGCGCCTTTGTACACAGGGTGCACGAGGAAATCCAGTGGGCCAAACTGGCCTCACTCGTCGAGGGCGCGCGGATAGCGTCCCGCGAGCTATGGGGCGTAAAGGCCGAGGCGTGATCCGCGGCGCTACCGCGGTCATCGCCATCTTTCCAAGCGACGTGAGAAGAGCAGATATCCCGGGAGGAAACGAAATTGCGTAGATATACAAGAAGAACCGGTTATGCCGGGATCGCTGCCCTCGCGGTAGTGGCCCTGGCAGCGGCTGGTTGCAGCTCGAACTCGAGTTCGAGCTCGGCCAGCACGCCCACCAGCGCCGCCGCGGCACCATCCCCGAGCGGCACCTCCGGGGGCCTCGGCGCCCAGTCGGTCACCAACTACCTGACCTACACCGGCGGCAAGTCAGGCCCGGCGGACAACTCGATGGCGCCCGTCACCGTCGGCTTCGTCAACCAGCAGGGCGGCGCGCAAGTGCTCGGCCTGCACGCCACCGACGGCGCGATGATGGCGGTCAAGTACATCAACGCCCAGCTCGGCGGTGTCGACGGCCACCCGATCCAGCTGGACACCTGCTTCATCGCCTCCGCCGAAGAAGAGGGCACCGGCTGCGCCCAGAAGTTCCTCGCGAACAAGAACGTCCACGTGATCGCCATGGGCGGCGCGGTGATCGGCGTGCAGTCCTTCTACAGCACCCTGGGCGGCCAGCTCCCGGTGGTCGGCGGCGTGGCCGCGCTCCCCATAGACGGCACGCAGAAGAACACCGCGATACTCTTCGGTGACGCTGCCAGCGTGCTCCCGCCGATGGCCACGTACGGCAAGGACGTGCTGCACGCCAAGACCGCCGTCGTGCTCTACCCCAGCGACGCCACGGACACCCCGGGCGCGCTGGTTGACCAAAAGGCGCTCGAGTCGGTGGGCATCTCGGTGAAGATGGGCCCGTTCCCGCCGGCCGCCACCGACCTGACCGGCGTGCTCGCGTCGACCGGGGCCGCCTCGGCCGACATGGTCATCGCGAGCGTCACCGCGAACGCCTGCGTGAACATGGCCAAGGCGCTCATCCAGCAGGGCATCACCGACTCCAAGAAGATCGTCTCGCCTCCGCTGTGCCTCAACGGCCAGGTCGCGGCGGGCCTCGGCGGTGACTTCCCCAAGTGGACGTACCTCATCGCCAGCTCGCTGTACGGCGACACGACCGACCCGGGCATGATCGAGTACATGAAGCTGGCGCAGACCTACTCC
>DATBBI010000373.1:0-2069 GCA_036271115.1 Trebonia sp. | reverse complement strand
CAGGCGCAGGTCAGCGCCAGCAAGCAGGCGGAGCACCAGGCGCTGGGGCTGCTCTGGCTCGCGCTCGGCACGGCGCTGCTGCGCCGCTGGGAGATCTCGGCGGCGCGGCGCGCGCTGGCGTCCGCCAGGCACCAGCTCACCGCGGCGGGGGCGACCGCGATGCGGGAGCGCACCCAGGGGTGGATGGCCGTGACCGAGGTGCTCTACGGCGACCTCCACGGGGCGGCGGGCATCATCGAGCGGCTGCGGAGCAGGGTGCCGCCCGATCCGGCGGCGGCGTTCTTCGCGGCGATCGCCGCCGCGCACCTGGCCGTCGAGCAGGACGACCTCGTCGCGGCGGCCCGGCTGCTCGACGAGGCCGATCCCGGCGCCGTCACCTGGCTGCCCGGCGAGCCGGACGCCGAGTCACTGCTGATGCTGGCGCGGGTGCGCGCCGCCGTCGCCGAGGGCGACGTCGCCGCGGCCAGGGACATGGTCCGGCTCGTCTGCGACAAGTACGGCACGGACGAGCCCGTGCCCTGCGCGGTGGACGCCGACATCGCGCTGCTCGCGGGTGACCCGAGCCTGACCACCGCGGCGCTCGGCCAGCCCGCGCTCGGCCAGTTCGCCGACGACCGGGCTGACGGCGCCGACGCCTGCCGTACCGTCCGCGCGGACCAGCTGGCCGCGCGCGCCCGGTTGCTGCTCGCGCTCGGCGATCCGGCAGGGGCCCTCGAAGCGGCGCGGCACTGCGCGTCCGCCGGCGAACTGACGCTCAGGGACCGCATCACGGCGCTGGTCGCCGCCACCCTGGCCAGCCGCCGTCTCGGCGCCGACCACGAGGCGGCGAGGTCGCTGGAGCAGGCACTGGGGCTCGCCGAACCGCACCGCGCGTACCGGCCGTTCCTCGACATGGGCGCGGACGTGCACTCGGCGATCGCCATCCTGGTGGCGCCCGCCAGTCCGGCCGCCGGGTTCGCCGCACGGGTCCGCGAGCACCTGATCTCCCGGCCGCTCGCCAAGCCGCCCGATGCCGTGCCAGCCGGCCGCGAGGCGCCCGCCCTCACCGCGAGCGAGCTGGCCGTGCTGCGCCTGCTGCGCTCGCACATGACCAACCAGGAGATCGCCGACGCCCTCTACCTGTCGGTCAACACGGTCAAGACCCACCTGCGTGCGGTGTACCACAAGCTCGGCGTGTCCTCCCGCCGCGAGGCCGTCGATCGCGGCCGCCGCCTGCGCATGCTGTAGCGACCGGCCGGAACCGCCAGCGTGATTTACGTCACGCCGGTGTTGACAAAAACTTGCGACACCCCACCGATTTACGGCACAATAGTGTTGTGAAAAACATCGGGACGACGCGCCCTGCCGGGAATCCCGCGTCCCCCGGCAGCGCTATACCAGGCGTACACGGCGCACAGCATGGTCACGCGGTCACCGAGCGCGGCACCCGCGGCCAGGTCGCCAGGCTGATCCTGGAGCTTGGCCCGTCGACCGCGAACACGCTGGGCAACAGGCTCGGCCTCACGCCCGCGGCCATCCGGCGCCACCTGGACAACTTGATAAGCGAAGGCCTGATCGAAACGCGCACCGCCCGCACCTACGGCAACCGCGGCCGTGGCCGTCCGGCGAAGCTCTTCGTCGTCACCGACGCGGGGCGCAGCGCGTTCGAGCACGCCTACGATGACCTGGCGACCGGCGCGCTAAGGTTCATCGCGCAGACGTCGGGCCCTGAGGCCGTCGCCGAGTTCGCCAGGCGGCAGGTGTCCGAGCTCGAGCGACGGTACGAGCCAGTGATGGCCAAGGCGAGCGACCTCACCAGCCGGGTGCAGGCGCTCGCGGAGGCGCTGTCCGCCGACGGCTATGCCGCCTCGGCCGGTCCCGCGCCGGCCATCGGCACCGCCGCGCCGGCAGGCGAGCAGATCTGCCAGCACCACTGCCCGGTCGCGCACGTCGCGGCCGAGTTCCCTGAGCTGTGCGAGGCGGAGACGGAAGCGTTCGGCAGGCTGCTCGGCACGCCGGTGCAGCGGCTGGCGACCATCGCGCACGGCGACGGGATCTGCACGACGCACGTGACATGCACGGAACGGGTA
>DATBBI010000372.1:0-1702 GCA_036271115.1 Trebonia sp. | reverse complement strand
CGTCGCTACCCCGGCCGAGGCCATCCCGGTGATGAACGCCGCCCCGTGCGCCCCGTTGCCGGCCGGCGTGGAGCCGAACTGCCTGTCCAGCGCCCCGATCGGCGCGTTCGACGCGGCCGTGGCGGCCGGCACCACGTCCATCACCGGCGCCAGGTCGAAATTCACCCCGGCGGCGCGCAGCTCGCGCGCCCAGACGGCCGCCGCTGAGCGCAGCGTCGCCGTCGACCAGGTGCCCTGGGTCAGCGCGGACGGCATCACGGAAAAGCCGGGCCCGGTCAGCTGCTGGACCTGGCCGCCCTCCTGGTTGGCGGCGATGAACATCCGCACGCCGCCGTCGTTCGCGGTGCCCAGCGCCTGCATGTGCGCGGTCGCGGCGGCCAGCGCCGTGACGCCTTCCGACGTCGAGTAGAGCAGCAGCGACCCGAAGTGGTACTGCTGCAGCGCCGCCGTCGTCTGCGGCCCGGCGATGTCGTCCGTCACGCCGACGAGGAACAGCTGGCCGACTCGCTGCGCCTCCGTCAGCCGCCCGAACACCTGGGCCGCGCAGGACACCGTCGGCGAGGGGGACGCTGGCGACGAGGACGCCGTGCTCGGTGGGCTCGTCACGGCCGACGGGTGGAGCGACGAAGCGGACGGCGTGTCCGGGGCCGCGGGCGAACTGCAGCCCGCTGTCACCGCGAGCGCGGCCCCGACCGCGACCGCGCACGTCACAAGCGCCCGCGCGCGCGGTCGAGCCCGGTCCCAGTGCACGGGACGACTCTAGTGGCATCACGGGTAAGACGGAGCCCAGAGGTTGTGGTGGCTGCCAGGTTGCACAGGCGTATTTAAGAGCATTATCCGGAACGGCCTCGTGGTGACCGTCGCGGCCGCAAGCTCCACTGCCGGGAGGGCGATGATGCGCTTCGGGATCTTCGACCACAACGACGCCTCGGGGCGGCCGGCCACGCAGCAGCTGGCCGAGCGGCTCGCGCTGGTCGAGGAGTACGAGCGGCTGGGCTACTACGCCTACCACATGGCCGAGCACCACGGGACTCCGCTCGGCATCACCCCGTCGCCGCACCTGATGCTGGCCGCGGCGTCGCAGCGCACGTCGGTCATCCGGCTCGGCACGCTGATCTCGATCCTGCCGCTTTACCACCCGATGCGCGTGATCGAGGAGGCGTGCACGCTGGACCAGCTCACCGGCGGGCGGCTCGACCTCGGCGTCGGGCGCGGCATCTCGCCGATCGAGACCGGCTTCCACGGCGTGCCAGGAGCAGAAACGCAGGAGCGGTTCGACGAGGCGTTCGCCGTGCTGCGGACGGGCCTGTCCGGCGCGACCTCCGTGGATTTCCACGGGAAGTACTACGACATCACGAACGCGCCGGTGGTGACCCAGCCGGTGCAGTACCCGGTGCCGCTGTGGTACGGGACGCGGACCCTGGAGAAGGCGGGCTGGTGCGCGCGGCTGGGCATGCCGATGATGGCGCTGGTGCCGTCACACGCGGTGCGGGCGCTGACCGACGCGTACCGGGCCGAGTGGGCCTCGCTGGGCCGCGCGGAGGCCGACGTGCCGCCGCTCGGGATCACCCGCTCCGTCGTCGTCGCCCCGACGAACGAGGAGGCGATGAAGATCGCCAACCGGGCGTTCACCGGGTTCGTGGCGAACTTCGAGTCGCTGTGGAAGCGGTACGACCTGCCGCACCCGCCGGTCCTGCCGGCG
>DATBBI010000371.1:0-5299 GCA_036271115.1 Trebonia sp. | reverse complement strand
GGCGGGGTGAGTCTGAGGATCTGGCCGCAAGCGGGCGGCCATCCCCGGCCACAGCGCGCTCACGTGGTCGTCGCGCCCACCCGCAGCCGAGGCATCACCGTGGCGGTTACCTCCTCGAATACCGCCTCCTCGCGCGGAGCTGGCCCCCAGGCCTGCGGCCAGTACAAGACGAACTCGTCGATGCCGATCTCGCCGAAGCGCCCGACCATGTCCTGGAAGTACTCCACCGACCGCCAGGGAGTCAGCGGCGGAAAGCAGACGAGGGAATGCCGGATGGCGGCGGGATCCCGGCCGGCGGCCACGCACAGGTCATCGAAGCGGTGGCTGCGGTCGGCGGTGACGGCGTAGAAGGCGTCCTCGGTGGCAACGTCGTAGCCGCCCCACGAGCTCCACCCATCCCCATGCTCGGCGGCGATGCGCAGCATCTTGGGGCCGTGCGCGGCGATGGTCACTGGCGGGCGCGGCTGCTGTACAGGCAGCGGCACCATCTCAGCGTCCTGACAGTGGTAGAACTGCCCGTGATAGGTGGTCACTTCCTGACGCAGGAGCAGGCCAATCAGCTCGACGAACTCACCGAAGCGGGCGACCCGTTCACCAGCCGGCCAGTCCACGCCGCCTGCCTTTGCGCCCGCTGAAGGATCACCCACTCCCAGCGCCAGCTCCACCCGCCCGCCGCTGAGGTGATCGACTGTCATGGACGCCTTGGCGAACGGGACCGGCTGGCGGAAGTACAAGCTGGTGACCAGCGTCCCCACCCGGATACGAGTCGTATCCGCGGCCATCATGGTCAGCGTCGCCGGGCCGTCGAACATCGTGTGCCGCGGCCGATCCGGCTCCACGACGGTGTCGCAGTTCCACAGCACGTCGAACCCGGATCGTTCGGCATCCCGCCAGCGCCCCCGCAGAGCATCCAGCGGCAGGTGCTGATACTGATACGCGCAAAAGCGCAGTCCGGCCATGCCGCCCCCCAGGATGGTCTCCCGCCAAGTCCCACACTGTACGCTCACCTTGCCCAGGGCAGGCGAGCTCCGGCGACAGTTAAGTCAGGCATCCCCGGCGAAGGGCTGGCCGCCGATGTCGGCCTGGCCGTTGTCGGCGAGCCAGGCCAGCGCCTCGCGCAGGGCGCCGAGCGCGGTGTACCGCGGCGCGTAGCCGAGCACGTCGCGGGCCCGGGCGATGCTCGCGGCGATGCTGCGGACTGTGTGCTCGCGGGTGACCTCGGCGTTGCCGCGGCCGACGAGGCTGGCGAACTCCTCCCAGTCGACGAGGTCCAGCACCGCCTCGCGGCCGAACCACGCGGCCGCGCCGGCCGCCAGGCCGCGCTGGGTCATCGCCTGCTCGGCGGTCACGTGGAAGCTGCCGCCGATCGCCGCCGGCCGGGACAGCGCCAGCTCGAAGGCCTGCGCCACGTCGTCGGCGTGCACGTGGTGGAGGACGCCGAGCCCGTGATCGGGCAGGGCGAGCGGCTGTCCCGTGGCGAGCGCGGTCCACGTGGCGGGATCGAGGTTGCCCGCCGGGGTGATGACCGGCCAGCCGGGCCCGCTGATGTGGCCTGGGTGCAGCACCACGGCCGGGACGCCGCCTGCCCGGGTTTCCTCGTGCAGCAGCGCCTCGATCTCGGCCTTGCCCGTGCCGTACGCGCCGTAGGCGGTGCGCGGCTCGTCCTCGGTCACCGGCACTAGCAGCGATGGGCCGTGCACCCAGATGGTCCCGCAGTGCACCAGCAGCGGGCGCGTCGGGCGCAGCGCCTCGACGAGCTGCCGCGCGGACGCCGCGGTGAAGCAGATGAGGTCGATGACCACCTCAGGGCGCAGCGCCGCGATCCGCTCGCCGAACGTTCCCTGCGCGTCTTCCGCCTCCCGGTCCGCGGTGACCATGGACACCGCGGGCCACCGCGGGCCGGCCTGGTACGGGCCGCGGGCGCCGCGGCTGACCGCGATCACCGCGTGGTCGCCGGCCACCAGCCGCGGCACGAGGTACGTGCCGATGTGCCCGGTCGCCCCGATGACGACTACCCGGCTCACCGGGCGGTCCATCCGCCGTCGACCAGGACCGTCTCGCCGGTGATGAGCGAGGCGGCCTGGGACGCGAGGAACACCACGACGCCGGCCACCTCGGCGGGCTCGCCGATGCGGTGCAGCGCCGCGATCCGCTCGATGACGTCCGCGCGGAACTCCGGGTCGGACAGCGCGGCCTCGGTCCCCGGCGTGGCGATGAACGTGGGCGCGACCGCGTTCACGGTGATGCCGTGCCGGCCCCATTCGACGGCGAGGCACCGGGTCAGGTGCGCGATGGCGGCCTTGGTCATGCAGTAGACCGATTCGCCCGGCAGCGCGACCGCGCCGGCCTGGGACCCGATGTTGATGATCCGCCCGCGGCCCTGCCCGATCATGACGCGCCCGGCGGCCTGACTGGCCAGGAACGTCCCCTTGAGGTTGACCGCCAGCGTCGCGTCGAGGTCCTCTTCCGTGACGTCCTCTGCCGGGTTCCGCGGCGCGATCCCGGCGTTGTTCACCAGGATGTCCAGCCGGCCGAACCAGGCGACCGCCGCGGCTATCGCCGGGCCTATCTGATCGGCCTGGCCGATGTCCATCTGCAGCGGCAGCGCGCGCCGCCCCAGCGCCTGGATCTCCGCGGCCACGCCGCCGTCCGCGCTGGCGTCACGCAGCCCGAGCGCCACGTCGGCGCCCGCCGCGGCCAGCGCGAGCGCGATGGCCCGGCCGAGCCCGCGGGCCGCGCCGGTCACGAGCGCGACCTGCCCGCGCACGTCGAAGCTTGGCAGTACCGCCGTTACGGCGTCCTGATCGGTCACCGCCCTACAGTAACGCGGGCCCCTCCGGGCATTCCGCTACGGCGCCGCGGCCAGGCCTGCCTGGTAGGCGATGATCACGAGCTGTACCCGGTCCCTGGCGTCCAGCTTGGTGAGCAGGTGTGCCACGTGGGTCTTGGCGGTGGCGGGGGAGATGCAGAGCCGGGTGGCTATCTCCGCGTTGGACATGCCGGTGGCGACCAGCCTGAGAACCTCGCACTCGCGCTCGGTGAGCAGGGCGGCGACATCCGTGCCGCGGGGGGAGGCCGCGTGGGTCGTCGTGGCCAGCGCGGGGTTCCTGGCGAACTCGCTGATCAGGCGGCGGGTAATGCTCGGCGCGAGCAGCGCGTCGCCCGCCGCGACGACCCGGATGGCGGTCAGCAGGTCGGCCGGCAGGGTGTCCTTGAGCAGGAAACCGCTCGCCCCGGCGCGCAGCGCCGCGAACACGTAGTCGTCGAGGTCGAACGTCGTGAGGATGATCACCCGGACACCAGCGGTTTCCGGCGCGGTCGTGATCCGGCGGGTCGCCTCGATGCCGTCCAGATCCGGCATCCGCACGTCCATCAGGATGACGTCCGGCTTGACGGCGCGGGCGACCTCGACCGCCTCGGCGCCGTTGGCGGCCTCGCCCACCACGGAGAATCCCTGCGTGGCCGCGATGATGCCGCAGAACCCCACCCGCACCAGCGCCTGGTCGTCCGCCACCGCGACGGAGATCGTCACGGCAGCCCGCCTGTCCCGGCTCCGGCACCGGCGCCGTCAGCGGCCGCTGCGCCGAGCAGCGGCAGCGTGGCGTTCACCTCGAACCCGCCGCCAGGCAGCGCGCCGGCCGTGAAGTCGCCGCCGCACAGGTTCGCCCGCTCGCGCATGCCGATGATGCCGTGCCCGGTGCCGGCCACCGGCACGCCCAGGCCGCGCGGGCTGGCCGGGCTGAGCACCAGGGAGCCGCCGCCGTCGTCGGTCACCCGGATATGCAGGTCCTCCTCGCCGTAGTCGAGGCTGACCACGCAGTGGGCTCCGCCGCCCGCGTGCTTGACCACGTTGGTGAGCGCCTCCTGGATGATCCGGTACGCCGACAGGTCGACGCCCGCGGGCACCGCCCTGACCTGCCCGGAACACTCCAGGCTGACCTGCACCCCCGCGCCGTTGGTGCGCTCGATGAGACGGCCGAGCCTGGCGAGGCCCGGCGCGGGCGCCAGCGGCGCGGACATCCCCATGGGGCCGCGAGCGGCAGCCGGAGCACCCGGGGCGTCCTCAGCGGCCTCACGGGCGGCTGCGGCCGCCGCAGCCGCCGCGGGAAGGGCGGCGGGGGCAGCCGTGCCCGGGACAGCGGGCGGAGCCGTCACGGCGGGCGCGGACGCCGCGTCCTGCTGGCGGAGCACGCCCAGCATCCGGCGCATCTCCTCGAGCGCGTCCCTGCTGGTGGCCTGGATCGCTCCGAGGGCGTCACGCGCGTCGGCCGGGCTGCTGTCGATGACGTACTGCCCGTAGCCGGCCTGCACCGCGATGACGCTCATGCTGTGCGCCACGACGTCATGCAGTTCCCTGGCGATCCGCAGCCGCTCCTCGGCCACGGCGCTGCTCGTCGCCTGCTCCTGCAGCATCTGCGCGTACAGCCGCCGCTGCCGCATCGAGTAGCCGGCTATCCAGCAGACGATCAGGGCGAACGCGGCGGGGATCAGCAAGCCCGCGTCGCCGCTGGGGTGGGCGACCCGGTGGTCGGCAAGCATGATGAGCACTATCACGATGAGCGCCAGCCCGAGGGCGGCGCCGCTGGTCCGCCGGTTGCTGGTCGCTGTCACCAGGTAGAGCACGTAGGCGGCGGCCAGGAACACGATCCCGGGGGCGAAGCCCTCGGCGGCGAGCAGCACGCCGAGGATGATGAGGGCGCCGAAGGCGGCGACCGGGGCAAGGCGGCGCAGCGCGACAGGCACGAAGACGGCCACGCCGAGCAGCAGCACGGCGGGCACCGCGACAATGCCAGGACGTTGCCCCACCAGGGCCATCTCGGCGACCGCGGCCAGCCCTCCGGCCACGCAGTCGAGCGCGATCCAGTGGCCCCGCCGCATCCGCTTGGTCAGCGGCGGCCGGGGCGGCCGGGATGGCCGTCCCGGTCCCGCGTCCGGGTACGCCGGCAGCGTGCCCGGCTCGGGGTGCGGGTAGGACGTGTCGCCTTCGGAGACCACAGACCTACGGTAACCGCAGATCGCCGACTGTGCCTCATCCCGCGGGCGTAGCCCGCGATGCGTACCCGGGGCCGCCGGCTTTTCACCACGGAGGGGGACGCCCAGCGGGCGCGCGCCTGGGAGGCTAGGCGCCATGATCCCCTCATTGCCGGACGGTGAGGTCGCGGCGGTCATCGAGACGGCCGCGCTGTCCAAGGTGTACCCGGGCGACATCACCGCCCTTGACGGCCTCACCGTCAGCTTCCCGCCCGGCGTCACCGGGCTGATCGGCGCCAACGGCGCAGGGAAATCCACGCTCATCAAG
>DATBBI010000370.1:0-2359 GCA_036271115.1 Trebonia sp. | reverse complement strand
CAGTGGCTGCAGCCGCTGCTCGACGGGGAGATCCGCTCGGCGTTCGCGATGACCGAGCCGGACGTCGCGTCCTCCGACGCGCGCAACATCGCCACGAGCATCACCAGGGACGGCGACAGCTACGTCATCAACGGCCGGAAGTGGTACATCTCCGGCGCACTGAACCCGAAGTGCCGCATCTTCATCGTGATGGGCAAGACCAACCCGGACGCCGAGCCGTACCGCCAGCACAGCCAGATCCTGGTGCCGCGGGACACCCCGGGCATCACGGTCAAGCGCGGCATGACGGTGTTCGGCTACACCGACGGCTCGCACGGCGGCCACGCCGAGGTCGTCTTCGACGACGTCCGGGTGCCGGCGGAGAACCTGATCGCCGAGGAGGGCGCGGGGTTCGCCATCGCGCAGGCGCGACTGGGGCCCGGCAGGATCCACCATTGCATGCGGTCGATCGGGATGGCGGAACGCGCCGTCGAGCTGATGTGCAGGCGGACGCTGAGCCGCACCGCCTTCGGCAAGCCCATCGCGGACCAGGGCGTGGTCCAGGACTGGATCGCCGAGGCCCGGGTCCGGATCGAGCAGCTGCGGCTGCTCGTGCTGAAGACCGCGTGGCTGATGGACACCGTCGGGAACCGCGGCGCGCACACCGAGATCCAGGCGATCAAGATCGCCACGCCCGCGACGGTGGAGTGGATTCTGGACAAGGCGATCCAGGCGCACGGCGGGGGCGGCGTGTCACAGGACTTCCCGCTGGCCCAGATGTGGGCCCACATGCGCACGCTGCGTCTCGCCGATGGGCCCGACGAGGTGCACAAGCGATCGCTGGCCCGACGCGAGCTCGCCAAGTACCGGCCGGCGCGCTAGCTCCGCGTCCGTGGCTGTGCGTTTCGGTTAAGCCACGAATGCGCAACAACTGCCCCCGTTGGGCTTGCCGAACCGCCGGCCTATGCCTTGAATGAGGGTTCATAGTCGGGAAGTCCTGCCTAGCGAAGCTGGAATTGTGTACATGAAGCACAGTTCAGTTCTGGAAGTCAGCGGCGTGACTGTCCGCTTCGGCGGGCTGACGGCGCTCGACGCCGTATCGCTCGCGGTCGCACCCGGCGAGATCGTCGGCGTCATCGGCCCCAACGGGGCCGGCAAGACGACGCTGCTGAACGTCTTGTGCGGCTTCATCCGGCCCAATGCGGGCCAGGTGCTCATCGACGGCCGACCCCATCCCCGCCTGCGCCCGCATCAGCTGGCCGGGCTCGGCGTCGCCAGGACACTGCAAGGGGTCGGCTTGTTCGCGCAGCTGACCGCCGCCGAGAACGTCATGACCGGCGCGAACTGCCGGGCCAAGGCGGGGTTCGTGTCGGGGGTGCTCGGGCTGCCCAGGTCCGACAAGGACGAGCGCAGGCTGCGGGACGAGGCAGACCAGGCGCTCGCCCGGGTGGGAGCGGGCGAGGCGGCGGACGCCAGGCCGGGTGAACTGCCGTACGGCATGCGCAAGCGGGTCGCGCTGGCGCGGGCGCTCGCCGCCCGGCCGAAGCTCCTGCTGCTCGATGAGCCCGCCAGCGGGCTTGCCGAGGACGAGCTCGCCGAGCTGGGCGTTCTCCTGCGCGAACTCGCCGCCGAGACGTCCCTCGTCATCGTGGAGCACCACATGGACCTGATGATGTCGGTCTGCGACTCGCTCGTTGTCCTTGACTTCGGCAAGGTGATCTCCCGCGGGACACCGAAGGAGATCCAGGCCGATCCCGCGGTGGCGACCGCGTACCTCGGCGTGAGCGGAGCCGACGGTGAGTAGCCCGGCCGGAGCCCCGGAGCACGGCGCCGCGTCCCTCGCGGTCGAAGACCTGGTAGCGGGTTACGGTGAGGTCCGGGCGCTGAACGATGTCACGATCACGGCGAGCGGGGCGAGCATCACGGCCGTGCTCGGCGCCAACGGCGCGGGCAAGACCACGCTGCTCCGGGCGATCAGCGGGATGGTGCGACCGCGCAGCGGGCGGATCCTGCTCGACGGCGCGGACCGGGCCGGGCACGGCCCCGAGGACATGGCCAGGGCCGGAGTCGCCCACGTCCCTGAGGGACAGGGGGTCATCCCCGAACTCACCGTGGAAGAAAACCTGCGGCTCGGCATGATGGCCTGGCCCGGCATAGCCCGGCGGCGGGCGGACCGGGGCGCCGCGCTCGCCGGGGCATACGAACAGTTCGGCGTACTCGCCGACCGCCGCCGCAAGCCGGCCGGCACCTTGTCCGGCGGCGAGCGGCAGATGCTGGTGATAGCGCGCGCCCTGATCGCGCGCCCGCGCGTTCTGCTGCTTGACGAGCCGTCGCTCGGGCTCGCGCCAAGGATCATGAGGCAGGTCATGGACACGGTCGT
>DATBBI010000369.1:0-4319 GCA_036271115.1 Trebonia sp. | reverse complement strand
GTCGCGTTTTCCGGCAGCGAGAACTCGTAGTCCAGGGTGAGGCCGTTCGCGTCGGGCAGGCTTGCCATCTCACGGGCGATGGCCGCCACGTGCTCGTTCATCACCGACGGCTCGGTGAGGATCTCGGCCATGACCTTCTTGTTCGTGGAGATGTTCTGGTCGTTGATCGTCACGAACCGCAGCGTGCAGGGGTTGGCCTGGGCGTCGGCGCTCAGCACGGTGGACAGCGACTCGCTGAACGGGTCGGCCGAGGTCAGCGAGCCTGGCGTGGTGAACGTCAGCCAGTCGAAGTCCAGCACGCCGAACTGGGCCGCGCCGCTCGGGACCTCATTCGTGTTCTGCTTGTCGTCGTTGTATCCGGCCATCCAGGCGCCGGTGGTCTGCAGCGAGACCGGGTGCGAGCACCCGGTGGCGGCGGGCGATGCGGACGCGAAGTTCGCCGTGTTGACGGTCGGCTGGGCCGACGCGGCGGGCAGCTTCTGCGTGGGCGGCGGGCCGGCGTTCTCGGGCGTCGCCCGCTGGCTCAGGGACACGAAAGCGTAGACCGTCGCGGCCAGGATCACCGTTATCACGCTGAGCGCGATAATCGCCGGCCGGTTGGACCGCGTGAAGAACTTTCCCATTGCTCAGTCTTTCGTGTGTTAATGACGCGCACGACTCCGGCGGCGGTGCGGCAAGGGTGTTAACGCGGGAGCGTCCGGCAGCGGGAAAGTTGGCCTAAATCCTGCGCGCTGTAGCGGCCGGTTACACGATACCCCGCGTCGCGCGTGCTGCGGCCCTCGGGAACGGCCGCGAGCGTTTTCAGAGGAAGCATTCAGAAAGGCCGGCGCATTGTTATGCGATTGTGCCCTTGGCTTTGACGACGGCCGGTAGCCTTCGGGCGTGACCGCCGGGACCGATGTGGCGCTGCGTGACCAGGCAGCCGCGGTGCTGCGCGGCAACGACGCGGGCGGCTGGACGAGGGCATCGCCGCTGCTCTACCCGCACCAGTGGAGCTGGGACAGCGCCTTCATCGCCATCGGCTGGGCGCACCTGGACGTCCGGCGCGCGATGACCGAGCTCGAGCAGCTGTTCGCGGCGCAGTGGTCGACCGGGATGGTGCCGCACATCGTGTTCCGGGCGGGCCGGGGCGCGCGGTACTTTCCCGGGCCCGAGTGGTGGAACTGCGCCGCTGTCACCCCCGCGGCCCGCGGGCTCCCGGCCCAGACGACCGGGATCTGCCAGCCGCCGGTCCACGCGCTGGCGGTGCGGCGGATCTGGCAGCTGACGCCGCCACCGCTGGAGGCGGAGATCCGCGCGCGCATCCAGGCGCTGTTCCCGCGGCTGGTGCACTGGCACCGCTACCTGGCCACCGGGCGTGACCCCGAGGCATCGGGGCTGGTCACCGCCTACCACCCGTGGGAGGGCACGGACAACTCACCGCGCTGGGACCGCGCGCTCGCGCGCATCGAGGCGCCCAGGCCGGGGCCGTACACTCGCCTCGACACCAGCGAGCTCGGCGACCCGGCGCAGCGGCCCACCAACTGGGACTACGACCGGTACCTGTGGCTGGTCGAGCTGCTGCGCACCTGCCGCTACGACGACGAGCAGATCCACCGGCACTACCCGTTCCAGATCAAGGACGTGTTTTTCAGCGCCGTCCTGGTAGCGGCGAACGCCGCGCTGCTCGACCTGGCCGACGCGGCCGGGGCCGGCGCCGGCGATCGCGACGAGGTGGCCGGCTGGCTGGACCGCGGCAGGACGGGGCTGGCGCGCCAGTTCGACGCCGGGTCCGGTCTCTGCGCCGACTACGACGTCCGCGCCGGGGAGCAGATCCGGCTGCGCACGTTCGCGGGTTTCGCGCCGCTGTTCGCGCGGACCGGCGACGCCGGCCAGCGCGCCGCGCAGCTGCGGCTGCTGGACTCCGCCGACTTCTGCGGCAACCCGCGGCTGCGCTGGCCGCTGCTGCCGAGCACCAGCCCCGCCGAGCCGGCGTTCGAGCCGCACAACTACTGGCGGGGCCCGGTCTGGCCGGTCATCGACTGGCTGCTGTGGCAGTCACTGATCGAGCTCGGCTGCGCTGACCGCGCGGCCGGACTGCGCCGCGACTCGCTCGCCCAGGTCAGCGGCGCCGGCGAGTTCAACGAGTACTTCGACCCGTTCACCGGCGCGCCGCTCGGCTCGCCCCGGCAGTCCTGGACGGCCGCGGTGGTGCTGGACTGGGCGGCCCCGCCGCCCTAGCTCACAGTTCGATACGAGCGCCCATGATGACGGTGCGCTCGCGGGGGAGCTGGAAGTACTCCGCCGCGTCGGCCGTCACCCGGGCGGTGGCGACGAACAGGCGCTTGCGCCAGCGGCTCATGCCCGGGGTATTCCCGCGACGTATTTCGATGGTGGACAAGAAGTAGGAGATGTCGCCGGCGGACAGCGGACCTTCCCACGCGGCCTTGCTGATAAGCGGCAGCAGCGCGGGGACGCTAGGCGTGTCCATGTAGCCGAAGCGGGCGGTGACGTGGAAGATCCGGTCGTCGTGGTAGCCGAGATCGTCGATATCGAGCCGGCCCGCGGCGGCCACATGCGGCACGGGAAGCGTCTGGATGGCCAGGATGATGACGTGCTCGTGCAGTACGTGGTTGTGCTCGACGTTCGCGCGCATGGCCAGCGGGGCGGTTTCCTTGCCCCGGTTGAGGAAGATCGCGGTGCCCGGCACTCGCTGCAGCGGTGGCCGCTTGGCGTGCAGCTTGACGATGAAGTCGCGGAGCGATCCCTCGTCGAGTGCACGCTGCCTGCTGACGAGCTCCCGGCCCTTCTGCCAGGTAGTGAGCACGGTGAACACGACGATGCCGATGGCCAGCGGCAGCCACGCCCCGTGCGGCAGCTTGGTCAGGTTGGCGGCGAAGAACAGCGCGTCCACGGTCAGCAGCACGGCGGCGATGGGGATGACCCGCCAGAGCGGCCAGTGCCATTGCTGGCGGGCGATGTAGAAGAACAGCAGCGTGGTGATCGTGATCGTGCCGGTGACGGCCACGCCGTACGCGTAGGCGAGCGCGGTGGAGGTACGGAACGTGAACACGAGCGCGAGCACCGCGACGCACAGGGCCCAGTTGATCCACGGCACGTAGATCTGGCCGGCCTGTTGCTCCGAGGTGTGGTCGATGCGCAGCCGCGGCAGGTAGCCGATCTGTGCCGCCTGCAGCGTCACGGAGAACGCACCGGAGATGACCGCCTGCGAGGCGATGACCGTGGCCACGGTGGCCAGGATCACCATGGGAAGGCGTCCCCAGCCGGGTACCAGCAGGAAGAAGGGATTGCTGATCGCGCGGGCGGGGTCGGCGAGGACCAGGGCGCCCTGACCCAGGTAATTGAGGATGACGGCGGGGAACACCAGGAACAGCCACGCCCGGGTGATCGGCCAGCGGCCGAAGTGCCCCATGTCCGCGTACAGGGCCTCCGCGCCGGTGACGGCCAGCACCACGGCCGCCAGCGAGAAGAACGCCGTGCCGAAATGCCCGAACAGGAACGCGCCGGCGTAGGTGGGGGACAGCGCCTTCAGGATCGACGGGTCGTCGGCGATGCCGTGAATGCCCCAGGCGGCGATCACCGCGAACCAGACGGCCATCACCGGCCCGAACAGCCGTCCGACCGCGCCGCTGCCCAGTCGCTGCAGCACGAACAGCAGGACAAGGACCGTCGCGGTGATAGGCAGCACCAGGGCAGACACCGACGGGGCCGCCACCTGGACGCCCTCGACCGCGGACAGCACCGAGATCGCCGGGGTGATCATGCTGTCCCCGAAGAACAACGACGCGCCGAAAATCCCGAGCGCGGCCAGCACCAGCGCCGTGCGGCGCCTGCTCGGCATGCTCCGCCGGCGAATCAGCGTGATCAGTGCCATGATCCCGCCCTCGCCGTCGTTGTCGGCGCGCATCACCAGCAGCACGTAGGTGACCATGACGACGAGCACCACGGACCAGAAGATCAGCGAGATGACGCCGTAAACGTTCCCGGTCGACGCGTGCACCCGGTGCGGGTCCGAGAGGCTGAACACCGTCTGCACGGTGTACAGCGGGCTCGTGCCGATGTCGCCGAACACGACTCCCAGTGCACCGAGCTCCAGTGCACCGCGCGCAGCGCCCTGCCTCATCTCCCCCTCCGCCTCCCGACCGCCAGGACAACAGTAGCCTGACTAGCATTGCCAATCGTGGGCGAGGAGCGGACTGGATCACCGGATCAGACGGCGGTGCGGGTCGCGCTGTGGCGGGCGATGCACGTGCTGGTCGACCCGCCGCCGCACGTGCTCGAGGACGAGGTGGGGCTGCGGCTGGCGGCGCCCGAGACCG
>DATBBI010000368.1:0-5634 GCA_036271115.1 Trebonia sp. | reverse complement strand
CCGGGCCTGGGCCTGCGCGCGCACCGAGACCCACCACGCCGTGCCCTGGTCCCTCTTCGCTACCCCGGCCAGCGCGGCCTCGCAGCGGCGGGCCGCCGCGGCGAGGTCCCCGGCCCGCCACTCCACCTCGGCGGCGCTGAGCACCAGCCACTCGTCGGCGGTGCCCTGGGAGCGGGCCGCGGCGGCGCGCTCGGCCCGCCGCAGGTCGGCGCGGGCGCCGTCGACGTCGCCGGCCCGCGCCCGCGCTACCGCCAGCGAGCCGATGATGTACGCCATGTCGCCCCAGGCGTCGATTTCGCGGCCGATCTGCTCCGCCTCCGCCAGCGCGGCCACCGCCTGCGCGTGGTCCGCGCGGAGCGCGGCGAACTCGGCCATCTGGTAGAGGCACACCGCGATTCCCCACGGGTCGCCGATCGCGCGGAACTGGTCGAGAGCCGCCGCGCAGTCGGCCTCGGCCCCGTCCAGGCGGCCGGCGTTGGCGGCGTACGTGGAGCGGTACATGCGCCCGGTGGCCCGCATCCAGGGGTCGTCCGACGACTTGGCGTACCGGTCGATCGCGGAGATCGCGGTGTCGGGGTCACGGTCGAACATGGCCACCAGCGGGACGGCGGCCGCGGCCATGGGATGGATGGGCTGCCCGGCGTCGGCGAACCTGGTCAGGCTCTCGATCCCGGCGGCCAGCGGCTCGCGCACCTCCGTCAGGTTCAGCGTCGCGCTGACCGTCATCACCGCGCAGGCCACCCGTGCCTCGGTCATCAGCAGCGAGTCGTCCGGCGGCTCCATCGCGAAAACCTCTCGGGCCAGCGCGTCGCCTTCGCCCCTGCCGCGCTGCGTCCAGTAGAAGCCGAGTGCCCGCACGAAGCGCAGCGCGGTGGCCGCGTCCCGCCGCGCGATCGCCCACCGCAGCGCGGCGTTGATGTTGTCCTGCTCCGCGGTCAGCGCGCGGTGCGCAGTCCGCTGCTGCGCGGTGCGCAGCAGCGGGTCGGCGGTCTCGGCGAAGTCCAGGTAGTAGGCGGCCATCGCGTCCCTGACCGCGGTCTCCTCCCCCGCTTCGGCCAGCCGCTCCAGGCCATAAGCGCGCACCGTCTCCAGCATCCGGTACCGCGGGCCGCGCTCTCCCGCTCCGTCCGCCGCGCTGAGGATCGACTTGGCGACCAGGCCGGACAGCGCGGGCAGCACGTCGCCACCGGCCAGCCCGGCGCCCGGGCCGTCAGGGCACACCTGTTCCGCCGCGGCCAGCGTCGCGCCGCCGGGGAAGACCGCGAGGCGGCGGGCGAGCACCCGTTCCGGCTCTGACAGCAGGTTCCAGCTCCAGTCGATGACGGCGCGCAGCGTCTGGTGCCTGGGCAGCGCCGTGCGGCTGCCGCCGGTGAGCAGCGCGAACCGGTCGTCCAGGCGTTCGGCGAGCTGGGCTGGGGGCAGGGTGCGCAGCCACGGGGCGGCCAGTTCGATGGCCAGCGGCATGCCGTCGAGCGCCTGGCAGATGCGCATCACCGCGGGCACGTTGCCGTCGTCGAGCGCGAAGCCGGGCAGGACCGCGGCAGCCCTGTCACAAAACAGGCGAACCGCTGCATATGTTGAAATTTCCGGAATGGGGGGCGCGTTTTCCGCGCCCGCCATTCCGGAAACTGGCGGGACCGGGAGGGGAGTCACCACCCACAGGGTCTCGCCGGGGATGCGCAGCGGCTCGCGGCTCGTCGCGATGATCCGGGTCCTGGGACAGTCCGTGAGCAGCCGGTCCGCGAGGGCGGCCGCCGCCTCGATCAGGTGCTCGCAGTTGTCCAGGATCAGCACCGCCTCCCGGTCCCCGAGCGCGGCGCAGAGCCGGTCGGCCGGGTCCGCGTGCGCCTGGTCGGCGCCATGCCTGGCGATCACCCGCTCGCGCAGGCCGAGCGCGTCGAGGAGCGCGTACGGCACCTCGGACGGGTCGCTGACCGGTGCCAGGCCGGCCAACGCGGCTGACCCGGGGAGTCGGGACGCAACTTCTGTGGCAAGGCGGGTCTTGCCGACGCCGCCGGGGCCGGTGAGCGTGACGAGCCGCTCTTCCGCCAGCCTCTTGAGCACGCCGGCGACGTCGTCGTCCCTGCCGATGAAGCTGGTCGGCGGGCGCTGCGCGGCGGACGGGCGCTGGCCACCGGGGAGAGCGGCGGAAGGTCCCGCAGAAGGCTGCGCACGTTCTGGATGACTATGAGCGGCGGTACCGGCGGGAACGGCCAGCGGGATCTCCTGCCGCAGCACCGCGAGGTGGGCCTGTTCCAGCCGCGGCGACGGGTCGACCCCGAGCCGGTCGGCGAGCAGCTCCCTGCCCTCGGCGTACGCCGCGAGGGCGTCGGCCTGGCGGCCGGCCGCGGCGAGGGCGCGCATGAGCAGCGCGCGCGGTCGTTCGGCGAGCGGGTCGGCCGCGGTCAGCTCGCGGAGCTCGCCGGTCACCGCGACCGCCTCGCCGAGCGCCAGGTCGGCCTCGATCCTGTCCAGCACCGCGGCGGACCGCAGCTCCTCGAGCCTGGCGGCGGGCGCGGCCGCGAACTCCTCCCCCGCCACGTCGGCGAGGGCGGGGCCGCGCCACGTGCCGAGGGCCTCGCGGAGCAGCCGCGCGGCCGTCGCCGCGTCACCGGCGGCCAGCGCGCGACCGCCGGCCCGGGCGGCGGCCTCGAAGACAGCCGCGTCCACCGCCTCCGGCGGGATCGCGAGCCGGTAGCCCGCCGGCGACGATTCGAGCACGGACTCGGCGACGCCGGCCTGGCGGAGCGCGGCGCGCAGCCGGGACACCAGCGACTGGAGGGCGTTGACCGCGTCGACGGGGCGGTCGTCCGGCTCCGGCCAGAGCCGCTCGATCAGCGCGTAGGCGGGCACCGGGCGGCCCGCGGCCAGCGCCAGCACGGCCAGCAGCGCACGAACGCGCTGCCCGCCGACCCGGACCGGGCGGCCGGTCGCGTCGGTCACCGCGAGCGGGCCGAGGACGCCGACCCGCACCGTCTCCGCCGTCGTGTTCACGCCGCCATCGTAACGCCTGCACATATTCGAGATCTATCTCGTTTGATTGTTCCACGTTTACACCGGTTACGCCCTCTTCCGCAGCCGGGGAACATCCGTCACACTAGCGGCAAACGATCATGCTCCTGTGAGGTGGCGATGGCGACGACCCCGGCCCAGAAGACGGCTGCCGAGCCTGGGCTGAAACGATCTTTGAACGTGTGGCAGGCGCTTGGCCTGTCGCTGGCGCTGATGGCGCCGTCCATGGCCGCGAACATCAACCCGCAGGGCGCGGCGCTGGCCGCCGGGCGCGCGGTGCCGCTGGCGTTCCTCATCGCCGCGATCGGCGTGCTGTTCGTGGCCTATACGTTCGTGCGGCTCTGCCAGTACTACCGGCACTCCGGGTCGGTGTACGCGTTCGTCGGGGCGACGCTCGGGCCGCGCTGGGGCGTGATCGCCGGCTGGGGGCTGGCCGGCACCTACGTGTTCTACTCGGTGGTGACCGCGGCGGCGGCGGGCATCTTCGGCGCGGGCCTGCTCGACTCGCTCGGTATCTGGAAGAACCAGCCGTCCTGGGCGCCGATGCTGGT
This sequence comes from Trebonia sp., assembly GCA_036271115.1. Lineage (GTDB taxonomy): Bacteria > Actinomycetota > Actinomycetes > Streptosporangiales > Streptosporangiaceae > Trebonia. Next base: position 2,071 of record DATBBI010000368.1, on the reverse strand, counting down.
CGTCGGCATCGCGCTCGCGCTGGCCCTGGTGCTCGCGGCGCTGCCCGCGCGGGGCGGCACCAACGTGCTGCTCATCGTGGAGGTGTGCACGGTCACGCTGATCCTCATCGTCACCGTGGTCATATTCGTCCGGCTGCTGAGGGGAGACGCGCCGGGCGGTTCGCACTTCACCTGGAGCGTGTTCAGCCCGCAGCCGGGAATCGGCCCGTCCGGGCTCTTCCTTGGCGTGGTGTTCGGCTTCCTGTCGTTCGCGGGGTTCGAGGCGTCGTCCACGCTGGGCGAGGAGACGCGCAACCCGTCGCGGGACATCCCGCGGGCGATCCTGGGCGTGGCCATCTTCGGCGGCATCTACTTCGTGGTCGTCACGGCGGCCGAGATGATGGGGTTCGGCACGTCGGCTAAGGGCGTCGCGGCGTTCGCCTCGTCACCATCGCTGCTCGGCGACCTCGGCAGCTCCTACGTCGGCTCCTGGGTCGGCAACGTGATCACGGCGGGAACGACGGTGTCGGCGTTCGGCTGCTGCCTGGCGTGCGTCGTCGGCGCGTCGCGGCTGTTCTACGCGATGTCGCGGGACACGTTCGGCGACGGGCGCGGCGCGGCGAAGACATCCCGGTGGGGCACGCCCACCTACGCGACCGGGATCGTCACGGTGTGCGCGATCGTGATCTTCGTGGTCTACGTCGCGGTGTCCGCCAACACGTCCTCGCTGGCCCAGAACGCGTTCCTGTGGTCGGGCACGATCGGCACGCTCATCCTGCTCGTCGTCTACGTGCTGGCCACGATCGGGATGACGCTGCTGGTGTTCGTGAAACGGAAGATGCCATCGGTGCCGATGTGGCAGATCATCATCCCGATCGCGGCGGTCATCGTGCTCGGATACACGCTGTACCGGAACGTCTACCCGTACCCGACCGGCGACGGCCACTGGTTCCCGATCGTGGCGGGCATCTGGCTGGCCGTCGCGGTCGTCGGCGTGCTGCTGGCGCCGGGCACGGCGCGCAAGCTCGGCGCGGCGCTGGCCGCGCGGGAGGGCATCAGGACGGAGGAGGACGTCATCGGCCTCTGAGGCCCGTGGGGCCCCGGCCTTCCGGCCCTGGCTCAGACTTCGACGACGACCGGGATGATCATCGGGCGGCGCCGGAAGTTGTCGCTGACCCACTTCCCGATCACGCGACGGGCGAGCTGGCGCAGCGCGTGCGTGTCGGAGATCCCCTCGGCGGCGGCACGCTCCAGCGCGTCGGCGAGCTTTGGCAGCACCTCGCCGAACGCTCCCTCGTCGATGCCCGAGCCGCGCGCGTGGATCTCCGGCCCGCCGACGATCTTGCCGCTGTTCGAATCGACCACCATGACGACCGAGATGAAGCCCTCGTCGCCCAGGATGCGCCGGTCCTTGAGCTGGGATTCGGTCACCTCGCCGACGGTGAGCCCGTCCACGTAGACGTACCCGCACGGCACCGCGCCGGCGATGGCCGCCCGGCCGTCGACTAGGTCGACGACCACGCCGTCTTCGGCGATGACGATGCGGTCGTCAGGCACGCCGGTCAGCGCCGCGAGCCGCGCGTGCGCCCGCAGGTGCCGCCATTCACCGTGCACCGGCATGAAGTTGCGCGGCTTGACCAGGTTGAGCACGTACAGCAGCTCGCCGGCCGGGGCGTGCCCGCTCACGTGCACCAGGCTGGACTCTTTGTGCACCACGCGCGCGCCGAGCCTGGTCAGCCCGTTGATGACCCGGTACACGGCGGTCTCGTTGCCGGGGATCAGGCTGGAAGCCAGGATCACGGTGTCGCCGGCCGCGATCCTGATCGGGTGGTCCCGGCCCGCCATCCGGGACAGCGCGGACATCGGCTCGCCCTGCGACCCGGTGGAGATCAGCACGACCTCGCGTGGCGGCATTTCCTCCGCCTCCCGCAGGTCGACGAGCAGCCCGCCTGGCACGTGCAGGTAGCCGAGGTCGCGGGCGACGCCCATGTTGCGGACCATGCTGCGGCCGACGAACGCGACCTTCCGCCGGTGCTTGACCGCGGTGTCCAGCACCTGCTGCACCCGGTGCACGTGCGACGCGAAGCAGGCC
>DATBBI010000367.1:0-2833 GCA_036271115.1 Trebonia sp. | reverse complement strand
AACGTGACCGACAACCAGGCGGCCACGGTCAAGGTCACCCCGCTGGCCGCCGCGATCTGGATGCTCGAGCAGGGTCTCGAGCCGATCATGCAGGTCACCACCCGCGACAGGAACCTCCTGGCGCTGCAGGCCGAACTCCTCGGCGCCTGGGCCCTCGGCGTCAGGAACATCCTCGCCCTGTCCGGCGACCCCCTGAAGGTCGGCAAGTACGCGGACATCGCCACCAAGGTCGGCGACGTCGACTCCCTCGGCCTGGTAAGGCTGATCAGGAAGATGAACGACGGCGAGCTCGCCGCGGGCGAGAAGCTCACCACGCCAACGGACTTCTACGTCGCCAGCGCGATGAACCCGCTGGTCGACAGCCCGGAGAAGGTCAAGTCAAAGCTCGACGCGGGCACTGAGTTCTTCCAGACCAACATCGTCTATGACGTGCCGCGGTTCGCGAAGTGGTTCGCCCCGCTCCACGAGGAGGGCCTGCTCGAGAACGTCCCGGTCCTCGTCGGCATCATGCCGCCGCGCAGCACCCGCGCGCTCGAGCACATGCACAACCACATCCCCGGCGTCGAGGTCGACGACGCTACCTTCGCCCGCCTGAAGGACCTGACCGGCGACGATGCGAAGGAGGCGGGCGTCCGCGTCGCCGCCGACGTGGTCAGCCAGCTGCGCGAGGTGCCCGGTGTGGCCGGCGTGCACATCATGGCGCCCAGCTGGGAGGCCGAGGCCGTTACCCGTGTCGTCGAGGCGGCAGGGCTTGAAGCGTCAACCTCATGACGTAGCCTGGAAGGCATGAACTGGCTCACCGACGAGGAGCAAGCCTCCTGGCGTTCCGTTGTCGCGCTGCTCATCCGGCTGCCCGCCGCCATCGAAGCCGAGCTGCAACGGGACGCGGGCATCAGCCAATTCGAGTACCTCGTGCTGTCCGGCCTGTCCGAGGCCCCGGACCGCACGCTGCGGATGAGCGACCTGGCCGCGATGGCGAGCGGCTCGCTGTCCCGGCTGTCGCACGTCGTCAGCCGCCTCGAGGCCAGGGGCTGGGTCCGCCGCGAGGCCTGCCCCGGCGACGGCCGGTTCATCAACGCGGTGCTCACCGATGACGGCTGGGCGAAGGTGGTCGCGACCGCCCCCGGCCACGTCGCCGCGGTACGCAGGCTGCTCATCGACGTGCTGACTCCCGAGCAGCTGCGGGAACTCGGCGCGATCAGCGACGAGGTCCTCGCCGGGCTGGCGCAGTCCATGATCATCCCGAACGGGCGCGTGGCGTCTCCCAACTCGCCCGATTAGCTCCGCTCGCGGGCCGGCACCACCAGGCCCGACTCGTACGCGGCCACGACGGCCTGCGTCCTGTCGCGCAGTCCCAGCTTGGCGAGGATGCGGCTGACGTGCGTCTTCACCGTCTCCTCGGTCACGACCAGGCGGGCCGCTATCTCCGGGTTGGACAGGCCCTCGGCGACCAGCATGAGCACTTCTGTCTCCCGCGGGGTGAGCGAGGCGAACGCCGCCGGCGCGACCGAGGCGGGTCCGGCGCCCCCGGCGGCCTTGGTGCCCGGCCGGATCCGGGTGAACTCGCTGATCAGGCGCCGGGTGACCGCCGGCGCTAGCAGCGCCTCGCCGGCCGCGACCACGCGGACCGCCTCGAAGAGGCGCTCCGCGGTCGCGTCCTTGAGCAGGAACCCGCTGGCGCCCGCCCGCAGCGCGTCGAAGACGTACTCGTCCAGGTCGAACGTGGTCAGGATCAGGACCCGCGGCACGTGCCCGGCGCCGGCCATCAGCTGCCTGGTCGCCTCGATGCCGTCGGTGCCGGGCATCCGCACGTCCATCAGCACCACGTCAGGCTTGAGTTCCTGGCAGGCGAGCACCGCCCCAGCGCCGTCCGACGCGGTGCCGAGCACGGTGAAGTCCGGCTGGGTGTCGAGCAGCGCCGCGAACCCCGCCCGCACCACCTCGTGGTCGTCGGCCACGACGATGCCGATGTCCTCGCTCACAGGGCTTTCCTCGCTCACGGGGCCGCCTCCGCTCGGGATGATGGGGCCGGGTGGACCGAGCCCCCCCGCAGCCCGGCGACCTCCGGTTTCGCCGGCAGGACCGCCTCGACGAGGAACCCGCCGCCCAGCGCGGGCCCGGTCCACAGCGTGCCGCCCACCGCGAGCGCCCGCTCCCGCATCCCGAGCAGTCCGTGGCCGCCGCTCGCTAGGTCCGCCGGAGTGTAACTCTCTGTCCCCGGTGTCTCCGGCGATCCCGCGGGTCCAGGGCCGTTGTCGCGGACCCGCAGCCGCAGCGCGTCGTCGGCGTAGCACAGCTCCACGTCGACGGCGGCGCCGGGCGCGTGCCGCCGCGCGTTGGTCAGCGCCTCCTGCACGATCCGGTAGGCGGCGAGCTCGACGCCGGGGTCGAACTCCGTCACCGGGCCGGACACGATCAGCCTGGTGCCCGCCCCCGACGCGTCCCTGGCCGCGTCGACCAGCCCCGCGAGCTGGGGCAGTCCGGGCAGCGGATGCCGGTCCGCGACGGTCGCGCCGGCGTCCTCCGCGTCCTCGCGAAGCACGCCGAGCAGCCGCCGCATCTCGGTCAGCCCGGCTCGCGCGGTGTCGCCGATCTCGGCGAACCGGTGCGCCCCGGCGGCGGGCAGGCCCGGCGTGGTCAGCCGCGCTGTCTCGGCCTGCACCGCCACCATGGAGATATGGTGCGCGACGACGTCGTGCAGCTCCCTGGCGATCCGCGCCCGCTCGCCGCGCGCGGTGTGCGCGAGCATCGTGTCCGCGAGCGCCTCGCCGGCCGCGGTCCTGGTGCGCACCTCGCGCCGGGCCCGCACCGCGATCCCCGCGCACGCCGCGGC
>DATBBI010000366.1:0-2013 GCA_036271115.1 Trebonia sp. | reverse complement strand
CAACGAACCAGGTGGGCGTTTACGCACGCGCCAACTCCAGCGACCGCTGTACCTCATGCCTGGGGGAGCAGGGCGCGTGGGGAGATTTCTCGCCGGTGTTCCGAAGGACTGCCGGCGAAAATCTACCCCGCGTGCCCGCGGCAGCGACCATCAGGCCTTCTCACTAGAGACGCCAGCACTGTCAAAAGTGGCCATATCCCGCAAGACGCGGGCCGCGGCGCCCACTACCGGCAGTGCGAGCACCGCGCCAGAGCCTTCCCCGAGCCGCATCCCCAGGTCCAGCAGCGGCTGCAGGCCGAGCGCGTCGAGCGCCCGCAGCGCCCCCGGCTCGGTGGACAGGTGCCCGGCGATCAGGTAATCCGCCACCTGCGGAGCGAAAGCCCGGGCGGCCACTGCCGCCGCGCAGGCGATGACGCCGTCGAGCAGGACGGGGACACGCCGCGCGGCGCCGCCGAGGATGAACCCCGCGAGCGCGGCGTGCTCGAGGCCGCCCACGGCCGCGAGCGTCTCGAGCGGCGCTGCCGGATCGCAGCGGTGCAGATCGAGCGCGCGGCGCACCACCTCTACCTTTCGCGCCCAGGTCGGGTCGTCGATGCCCGTGCCCCGCCCGGTGACCAGCGCCGGGGTGGACCCGGTGAACACCGCGATCAGCGCGGCCGACGCGGTCGTGTTCGCGATGCCCATGTCCCCGGTGATCAGGCACCGGTTGCCCTCCTCGACCAGGTCCGCGGCGACCTTGATGCCGGTCTCCACCGCCAGCCTGGCCTCCTCAAGGGTCATCGCCGGGCCCTCGGTCATGTCCGCGGTGCCGGGCCGGACCTTACGGGACAGCAAGCCTTGCGCCGTCGGCAGGTCCGCGGCCACGCCCACGTCCACCACGCATACTGACGCGCCCGCCTGGGTGGCGATCGCGTTCACCGCCGCGCCGGAGGCGATGAAGTTGGCCACCATCTGCGCGGTGACCTCCTGCGGCCATGGCGTTACGCCCTGGGCGTGCACGCCGTGGTCGGCCGCGAAAACGGCGACGACGGCGGGCTCGGGGAGCGGCGGCGGGCACTGGCTCGCGATGCCTGCGAGCTGGATCGATACGCCCTCGAGCCGGCCAAGGGATCCGCTCGGCTTGGTCAGCGCCTCCTGGCGCTCCCGCGCCGCCGCGACGGCGGCGGCATCGAGCGGCCCGATCGCCGCGATGGTGTCTTCGAGCAGCCCAGTCATGGCAGCGCCTCCCAGCCGTCAGCAGAACCAAGACAGCAGATCACGTCGGTCTTGGCTCGGTCAAGCCGACCAGGGGTCAGGCGCGGGACAATGAGGCATGGCTGCTCTCGTCCTCGTCAACGGGAAGATCATCACGGTGGACGAGCAGTTTTCCATCCGCCAGGCGGTGGGGATCGAGGGGGAGCGGATCATCGCGGTAGGCGAGGACGCGGCCGTCCTGGCACGTTCGCCGGCGGACGCGCGAGTGGCCGACCTCGGCGGCAGAACCGTGATCCCCGGACTGATCGACAACCACAACCACTTCGTCCGCGCCACCGAGCACGCCGAGGTCCGGCTCGATGGCGTCCGCACCCGGGCCGGGGCGCTTGACCTGCTGGGCCGCGGGGCCGCCGGGCTCACGGACGGGCAGTGGCTGCTCACGCTCGGCGGGTGGTACGAGGAGCAGTGGGCGGGCGATCGCCGCGAGCTTACGCTGGCCGAACTCGACGCCGTGGCCCCCGGCCGACCGGCCTTCATCCAGGCGCAGTACGACCACGCCACCGTCAATACCGCCTGGCTGAACGGCATGAACGTGCCCGCCTCTGACGAGCTCCGGACGACCGGGCGGGTCGGCGGCGGGCTCGTCGCGCTCAACCGGGCGGCGGCCGGGTTCCCCGCCGGAGGCACCCAGGAGGCGGGCGTCCGCGCCGCCATGGCCTACTACAACAGCCTCGGGCTGACCACGGTGTTCGACCCCGGCGGGGTCGGCGTGTCCGACGCGGCCTACGCCGCGATCCAGGCCATGGCCGGACGGGGCGA
>DATBBI010000365.1:0-1520 GCA_036271115.1 Trebonia sp. | reverse complement strand
ATCCGCTGACCGAGACCGGGGCGCTGGCCGAGCTGCGCCGGATGGCCGCGCGGAACCAGCTGCTCACCTCGATGATCGGCCTGGGCTACTACGACACGATCACCCCGGCCGTGATCCGCCGCAACGTTCTGGAGAACCCCGCCTGGTACACGGCGTACACCCCGTACCAGCCGGAGATCTCCCAGGGCCGGCTAGAGGCGCTGCTGAACTTCCAGACCATGGTGGCCGACCTGACCGGGCTGCCCTGGGCGGGCGCGTCGCTGCTCGACGAGGCGACCGCGGCCGCCGAGGCCATGACGCTGACGCGGCGTGCTACCCGCAAGGGTCACGTTTTTCTCGCCGACGCCGACTGCCTGCCGCAGACGCTGGCCGTGCTCCGCACCCGGGCCGAACCACTCGGCATTCACCTGGTGGTCGAGCCGGTCACACAGGAGGCCATCGCCAGGCTGGGCGATGACCTGTTCGGCGTGCTGCTGCAGTTCCCCGGCGCCTCCGGGGTCATCCGCGACCCCGCGCCGCTGATCGAGGCGGCGCACGCGGCGGGGACGCTGGTCGCGGTGGCCGCCGACCTGCTCGCGCTGACCCTGCTCCGGCCGCCCGGCGAGGCGGGCGGCGACATCGCGGTGGGGTCCACCCAGCGGTTCGGCGTGCCGTTGTGGTTCGGCGGCCCGCACGCGGGCTACATCGCGGTCAGCGACGCGCTGAAGCGCCAGCTGCCCGGTCGGCTGGTCGGGGTGTCGGTGGACGCCGACGGCCACCCCGCCTACCGGCTCGCGCTGCAGGCGCGCGAGCAGCACATCCGCCGGGAAAAGGCGACGAGCAACATCTGCACGGCGCAGGTCTTGCTGGCGGTGACCGCGGCCATGTACGCCGCGTACCACGGCCCGGACGGGCTGGCGGCCATCGCACGGGGCGTGCACCGTAGCGCCGCGGTGCTGGCCGCGACGCTGCGCGGCTTTGGGCACCGAACGAGCCTGGGTGATTTCTTCGACACGATCCGGATCGTGTTCGCGGGCGGACGCGACGAGGCGGCGCACGCCCTGGAACGTGCACGGGTCGCCGGGTACAACCTCTACCTCGCGCCGGACGATGCCCTGCAGGTCAGCTGCGACGAAACCACCACCGACGACCAGCTGCGCGCGCTCGTGGCCGCCCTGTGCTTCGTGGAAGACCCCGCGGACGTGGAACTGTCCGAGCCGGACCGCGCGCTGCCGGACGCGCTGCGGCGGACCTCCGCCTACCTGACCCACCCGGTGTTCAGCGAGCACCGCAGCGAGACCGCGATGCTGCGCTACCTGCGGCGGCTGTCGGACTTCGACATCGCCCTCGACCGGTCGATGATCCCGCTCGGCTCGTGCACGATGAAGCTGAACGCGGCCGCCGAGATGGAGCCCATCAGCTGGCCCGGGTTCGCCGGCATGCACCCGTTCGCCCCGGCCTCCCAGGCGGGCGGATACCTGGAGCTGATCGAGTCGCTCGAGCTCCGGCTGGCCCGGCTCACCGGCTACGACGCCGTCTCG
>DATBBI010000364.1:0-2085 GCA_036271115.1 Trebonia sp. | reverse complement strand
CAGGCCTTCCTCGATCGCGTACTCATCAAGCTCGTTGATCAGCCCGTCCGGCGTTTCCCTGTCAAGGGTCCCGTCCCCCGGCTTGAGCGTCCGCTCAACCGCGGTGTCCGGCACCTGCTTGACGCAGACGACGATGTTCATGGACAACGCTGCCCCTTCTCCGTGATGGAACTCCCGGCCACGAACCTATGTTACTCGCTGGTAGCTAGCGCGTGTTCCGCAGCCTCCACCACATTAGCGAGCAGCATCGCGCGGGTCATCGGCCCTACCCCGCCCGGCATCGGGGCAAGCCACCCCGCCACCCCGGCGACATCGGGCGCGACGTCACCGACCAGCCCGGCGTCGGTCCTGGTGATGCCCACGTCGAGCACGGCCGCGCCGGGGCGGACCATGGCGGCGGTCAGCAGCCCCGGCCGGCCCGCCGCCACGACCACGATGTCGGCGGTACGGGTGTGCGCGGCGAGGTCCTTGGTGCCGGTGTGGCACAGCGTCACGGTCGCGTTCTCGGAACGCCGGGTGAGCAGCAGCCCGAGCGCCCGGCCCACGGTGATGCCGCGGCCGATCACGGTGACGTCGGCGCCCGCGATCTCCACCCCGTACTGGCGCAGCAGCACGACGATGCCGTGCGGCGTGCACGGCAGCGGACCCTCCTCACCAAGCACGAGCTTGCCCAGGTTGACCGGGTGCAGGCCGTCCGCGTCCTTGGCGGGGTCCATCAGGTGCAGCACGCGCTTGTCGTCGAGCCCGGCGGGCAGCGGAAGCTGCACGATGTACCCGGTGCAGGCCGGGTCCTCGTTCAGCTCGAGCACCGCCTCCTCGACCTGCGCCTGGCTCGCGCCGGCCGGCAGGTCCCGGCGGATGGAGGCGATCCCGACCTGCGCGCAGTCCCGGTGCTTGCCCCCCACGTACGCGTGCGACCCCGGGTCGTCGCCGACCAGGATCGTGCCAAGTCCCGGCGTGACCCCACGGGCCGCCAGCGCGGCCACCCGCTCCTTCAGGTCCGCCTTGACCTGCGCCGCGGTCGCCTTGCCGTCCAGAATCGATGCGCTCAAAGCGAGCTCCTAGTGATAGAAGTGCCGGACGCCGGTGAAGTACAGCGTCACGCCCGCCGCCTGCGCGGCCTCGATGACGATGCCATCCCGGATGGAGCCGCCCGGCTCTGCCACCGCGCGGACACCCGCTTCTGCGAGTATCTCGAAACCGTCAGGAAACGGGAAATATGCGTCAGACGCGGCCACAGATCCGGCCGCCCGATTTCCGGCTCTGGCCACAGCCAGCCGCGCCGAGTCCACCCGGTTCACCTGGCCCATGCCCACGCCCACCGACGCGCCGCCGGACGCGAGCAGGATCGCGTTCGACTTCACGGCCCGGCACGCCCGCCACGCGAACGCGAGGTCCGCGAGCGTCGCGGCGTCGGCCGGATTGCCCGCCTTCAGCTCCCACCGCTGCGGGTCGTCGCCCGGAGCGTCGATCTGGTCCGCCGACTGCAACAGCAGCCCCCCGCTGACCTGCCGGAATTCACCCGGTGAACTGCCACGCGGTGGGCAGCGCAATAGCCGCACGTTCTTCCACTTCCTGCTGAGCACCCCGAGGGCCGCTTCCTGGTAGTCCGGAGCGACCACCACGTCGGCGGAGCTCTCCGTCATCCGGTGCGCCATCGCCACGGTTACGATGCCGTTGGCCGCGACCACCCCGCCGTAGGCGGACAGCGGGTCGCAGGCCAGCGCCTTCGCGTAGGCGTCGGCGATGTCGGCCCCGATCGCGATGCCGCACGGGTTGGAGTGCTTGATGATCGCCACGCACGGCTCGGCGAAGTCATAGGCGGCGCGCCGCGCCGCGTCGGCGTCGACGTAGTTGTTATACGACATGGCCTTGCCGTGCAGCACGTCAGCGTTCGCGATGCCGGAGTCAGCCGCGCCCGTTCGGGAAAAGTAGAGCGCCGAACGCTGGTGCGGATTCTCCCCGTAGCGGAGGACGTCCTTTCGCTCCCACACCGCGGCGGTGACATCGGGCCAGCCTGTCTCCCTCGCGGTTTCGTCGGGGGCGTACGCGGACGCGAACCAGGACGCGACCGCGGCGTCGTAG
>DATBBI010000363.1:0-11151 GCA_036271115.1 Trebonia sp. | reverse complement strand
CGTTAAGACCTGTTTCCGCGATACAGGGCTGAAACGTGAATTATGTCGGTAATTGTGCGCTGTCGGTGGCTAATCGGGAAGATCATGAATCGTCACGGGCGTGTCGAGGATCCGGTCGGCCCCCGCCGCGCGCGACGGGCCGCAGAGCGTAAAAGAGCCGGTCAGCGGCAGGCTGTCCGACGCACCGCCGACCGCCACGGTGATCTCGCCAGGCTCGACGACCCGGATGCCGGCCCGCCCGGTGAACGAGGTCCGGTCGGCGTGCACCCGGAACGCCACCCGGCGCGCCTCGCCAGGCGCCAGCGCCACCCGGGTGAACCCGGCCAGCCAGCGCGCCGGCCGCACCACGGACGCGAAGGGGTCGCCGAGGTAGAGCTGCACGACCTCGGTCCCCGCGGTGCCGCCGGTGTTGCGGACGGTGCACGATATCTCCACCGCGCCGTCGGTCGGCACGTCGCCAGCGGACAGGGCCAGGTCCGAGTAGCCGAACGTCGTGTACGACAACCCGTGCCCGAACGCGAACAGCGGCGTCGGGTCGACCGAGCTGCCGCCGTGCTTGCTCGCGTTCCGCGACCGCAGGTAGGTCGACGGCTGCGCGCCCGGGTCGGCTGGCACCTCGACGGGCAGCTTGCCGCTCGGCGTCACGCTCCCGGTGAGCACCCCGGCGATCGCGGGACCGCCCTCCTCGCCGGGGAAGAACGCCTGCACGATGGCGGCGAGCCGGCCGGCCACACCGCCGATCGCGTACGGGCGCCCGGTGACGAGCACGGCCACGACCGGCTTCCCGGTGTCGGCGAGGGCGTGCAGCAGGTCTTCCTGCACGCCGGGCAGCCGCAACTCGGTGACGTCGCAGCCCTCGCCCGAGGTGCCACGGCCGAACAATCCCGCCTCATCTCCGACGACTGCGACTATCTTTTCCGCTGAACGGGCGCTGGCGACCGCCGCGGCGAACCCGCTCCTGTCCGCGGTGCGCACGTCGCAGCCTCGACTGTGCACCACATCAGGCAGCTCCGCGCGCAGTGCGCCGAGGAGGGTGGTCACCTCGACGCCGGCGCCGTCGGTGCTGGCCAGGTGCCTGGGCATGGTGTAGCAGCCGAAGAACGCCAGCGGGTCGTCGGCGAGCGGGCCGATCACCGCGACCCGGCCCGGATCCCCTCCCGCGGGTGCCAGCGGGAGCGCGCCGCCGTCGTTGGCGAGCAGCACGACGGACTCCTCGGCAAGGCGGCGGGCCAGCGCGCGCTGCGCGGGCGGGTCGAGGTCGATGTCCGTTGCTTCCCCGGCTGCTTCTTCGGCGGTGCTGGCCAGGCCGTCGGGGGCGCTGGGAATCACGGACCAGCCGGGGTCGAGCATGCCGAGCTCGAACTTCTGCCGCAGCACGCGGGCGACCGCCCGGTCCACGACCTCCATGGCGACGTCTCCGTCCTCGACGGCCGAGCGCAGCGGGTCCCCGTAGCAGCGCACGGTGGGCAGTTCCACGTCGATGCCCGCGGCGAGGGCCAGCGTCGCGGCGCCCGCCGGGTCGCCGGCGACCGCGTGCTGGAGCTCGAGGAAGGAGACCGCGTAATAGTCCGACACGACGAGGCCGTCGAAGCCGAGCTGATCGCGCAGCAGTGCGCCGAGCAGCTCGGGGTCGGCGCTCGCTGGCACGCCGTCGATGTCGACGTAGGACGGCATTACCGAACGGGCGCCGCCCAGCCTGATGGCCATCTCGAACGGTGGCAGGATGACGTCGGCGAGTTCCCTCGGCCCCATGGACACCGGCGCCATGTTGCGCCCGGCGCGGGAAGCGGAGTACGCGGCGAAGTGCTTCAGCGTGGCCTGCACGCCTGCCGCCTGGAGCCCCTGCACGTACCCGGTCCCGATGCTGCCGACCAGGTACGGGTCCTCGCCGATGGTCTCCTCGGTCCGGCCCCAGCGGGGGTCGCGGCTGACGTCGAGTACGGGCGCCAGGCCCTGGTGCACGCCGACGGCGCGCATCGCGTCGCCGATCCCCCTGGCCATGTCGTGGACGAGCGCCGGGTCGAATGAGGCGCCCCACGCGAGCGGGGTGGGGAAGATCGTGGCGGTCCAGGCGGCGAAGCCGGTCAGGCATTCCTCGTGCGCGACCGCCGGGATGCCGAACCTGCTGGCCGCCATGACCCGCGCCTGCAGCGCGGCCAGCGCGCGCATTCCCTCCGCCGGCGTCACGGGCCGCGTGCCGAACACCCGGGTGAGCTGGCCCATCCCGCACTTAATGAGCTCGTCGAGCGACGGCCCGTCGTGGCTGAAGAACAGGTCTTGCATCGGGGCGACGCCGCCGTCGTCGCCCGCGGCGCCCATCCAGACGCTGCCGAGCTGGGCGAGCTTCTCCTCCAGGGTCATCCTGCCGAGCAGGTCGGCGACTCGCTGGTCGACAGGGAACCCGGGGTCTCGCCAGGTTTCGACGTCGGTCTGGGTCACGTGCTCTCCTTTGCGGGTGCCGGGACTGCCGTGCTAACGGAACTGCCGGGGCAAACTGATGCGGTCTTGGCCAGCCGGAGCGGTCGACTCGCGAACGATGAGCTCGGTGGACAGCTCCACGCGGTTCGACCGCAGCGGCAGCTCGTCGATCAGCTCGCCGAGCATCTGCGCGGCCGCGCTGCCCATCTCGGCGAGCGGCTGCCTGACGGTGGTCAGCGGCGGCGACGCCCAGCGGGCGACCGGCAGATCGTCGAAGCCGACGACGCTGAGGTCCTCGGGGATCCGCAGGCCGTGCTGGCGGGCCGCCTCGTAGACGCCGAACGCCTGCTGGTCGCTGCCCGCGAAGATCGCGGTCGGCCGGTCCGGCAGCTCGAGCAGCTCGACGGCGCGGGCGAAGCCGCCCTCGTGCTCAAAGTCGCCGTACCTGACGAGCGCCTGATCGAACGCGACACCCGCACGCTCGAGCGCTGAACGGTACCCGTCGACCCGCGCCAGGCTGCACAAGAAGTCGGCAGGCCCGGTGATCGCCGCCACCCGCCGGTGCCCCAGGCCCAGCAGGTGCTCGGTCGCCGCGAGGCCGCCGGCCCAGTTGGTCGCGCCGACGCTCGGGACGTCCGGCGGCGGGGTGTTCGCCGGGTCGACGACGACCAGCGGGATGCCGGCGCTGCGCAGCTGCCCGAGCTGGGTATCGGTCAGCCGGGTGGTGACCAGGATGACGCCGTCGGTGCGATGGCTGCCCAGCGCGCTCGTCCAGCTCGCCGGGCGGGCGTTGCCGTGCCGCACCGACGACACGGCGACCGCCGTCTCGTGCTGTGCGCCCCAGTCCTCGATGCCGCGCAGGATCTCTACCGCCCACGGGCTGTCCAGTCCGGCGAACACCACGTCGATGAGCCCGGACCTGCGGTGCCTGCGCATCCCGTTCCTCGAATACTGGTGCTGGTCAAGCAGCTGCTCCACCCGGGCGCGCGTCGCCGGGGCCACGTCCGGCCGGCCGTTCACGACCTTCGAGACCGTGGGCAGCGAAACGCCTGCCTCCGCGGCGATCGTGGCGAGCGTGGTCTTCCGCTCGAGCAGGCGGGCGCTATCGCGCCTGCGTGCGGTACCGACCTGCGGTTGCCGGGCGGTGCTATCTTCTTGAGGCCGCACAGCGCCTACCTTTCGACTGTCAACCCGAAAGTTTTCGACCCTTTAGGAGTGAGTCAACGGGCGATATCCATGGTGCATCGTACGCGAAGAGCGTGGTCAAGGGAATGTTCCTACGGCCTGCAAGCTCGGCGGCGGCAGCCTGGAGGAAAGTCGGTAACATTGCGGAAACCAGGGGTTGACCACCGCTCTACGGCGATTCTACGATGACGGCACCATCGAAAGTCTTCCTAAAACTTTCGGAAACGGCCTTCGGCCGCTACCCCGTGGGGAGATGACAAAAAGCATGCATAGAAAGCGCGTGATTCTCGGCGTTGCGGTGGCGGCGGCAGCGGCGACCGCCCTCGCCGCGTGCAGCAGCGGCGGTTCGAGCAGCACGTCGTCGAATTCCACCTCCAGCAAGGTAACGCTGAGCTGGTGGAACAATGCCAATACGCAGCCCCTGCTCGGCGTGTTCCAGAACGTCATCAAGCAGTTCGAGGCTACGCACCCGAACATCACGATCCAGAACGTCCCGATGCAGAACGAGCTGTTCAAGACCAAGATCACGCCCGCGCTGCGCGGCAACGCCCCGCCGGACATCTTCCAGCAGTGGGGCAGCGGCCAGCAGGCGACCCAGGTGCAGTCCGGAAAGCTGGCCGACATCTCCAGCCAGGTGTCGCCGTGGATCAGCTCACTTGGCACCCCCGCCACCGAGTGGCAGACCAGCGGGAAGTGGTACGGAGTTCCCTACGACCTGCACGTGGTCGGCGTCTGGTACCGCAAGGACCTGTTCCAGCAGGCCGGGATCACCTCCCCCCCGACGACGATCCCGCAGCTCGAGGCGGATGACGCGGCGCTGAAGGCGCACGGCATCCAGGCGATCGGCCTCGGGTCCAAGGACGGCTGGCCGGATGCCTTCTGGTGGGAGTACTTCGCCATCCGTGAGTGCTCGCAATCCAGCATCACGCAGGCCATGTCGGGCGTCACCCTGAGCGCGCCATGCTTCACCAAGGCGAGCGCCGACCTCGACGCGTTCGTCAAGACCAACCCGTTCCAGACCGGCTTCCTGGCGACCCCGGCTCAGTCGGTCCCGAACAGCTCGGTGGGGCTGCTCGCCAACGGCAAGGTCGCGATGGAGCTGCAAGGCGACTGGGAGCCGGCGGCCGGCGCGGGCCTCACCGCCAACAAGAACTTCACCAACGAGCTCGGCTGGTTCCCCTTCCCGGCCGTTCCTGGCGGCGCCGGGGATCCGAAGGCCGTACTCGGCGGGGGTGACGGCTACTCCTGCACGACCGCCGCGTCACAGCCGGCCTGCGCGCAGTTCCTGCAGTACCTGACCACCCCGGCGGTGCAGAAGCAGATCATCGGCGCCGGCGCGGGCCTGCCGGCCAACCCGGCGGCCGTTGACGCGCTGACCGTGCCGGCGGCGAAGCTCGCGGCGGCCGCGAACTCGGCCGCCCCGTACGTCGCCGAGTACTTCGACATCGCGCTGCCTACCACGCCAGGCCAGAACCTGGACAACGCGGTGGCGAAGTGGTTCGCCAGCCCGGAGCCCACCGGGTCGGCCATCATCTCCTCGGTCTCCGCGCCGTGATATGACGCGGAGCACAGCAGCTGATGCTGGGCTGACCGGCCCGGGCGCGGCGGCGGATCCCGCCGCGCCCGGGCCGGGCGCCGTCCGGCGCGGCGGACGATTCATACGTCGCAGGAAACTGCGCAAGGGGGCCGAGCTGAGCATCCTGCTCGGCCCGGCGCTGGTACTGTTTCTCGGCTTCGTGATAGCGCCGATCGCGGTCGGCGCGTACTACAGCCTTTACAACTGGGACGGGCTCGGCCCGCTCACCAACTTCACCGGCGTGCACAACTACAGGATCGCGTTCAGCGACCCGGCGTTCGTGCAGGCCATCGAGCACACCTTGCTCCTCACGGGTCTATCCCTGCTGATCCAGGGGCCGCTCGCCCTCGGCATCGCGCTGCTGCTGAACCGCGACTTCCGCGGCCGCGGGTTCATGCGGCTGGTGATCTTCGCACCGTACGTGCTGCCGCCGGCTGTCACGGCGGTCATGTGGTCGCTGCTGCTGCAGCCCGGCGGCCTGGTTGATGAGGTGATGAAGTCGGCCGGGCTCGGCGGGCTCGTGCAACTGTGGCTCGCCAACGTCCACGTCGTGCTGTATTCCGTCTTCGCGGTACTCACCTGGCAGTACCTTGGCTTCGGCATCATCTTGCTGCTCGCCGGGCTGCAGGGCATCCCGGCCGAGCTCAAGGAGGCCGCGGCCATCGACGGGGCGACTCCCTGGCAGACGACCCGCCGGATCACGCTGCCGCTGCTCGGCCCGACGATCCGGATCTGGGTCTTCATCACGGTCATCGGCTCGCTGCAGGTCTTCGACGTCATCTGGCTCATGACCCAGGGCGGCCCGGCGGGCGCGTCGGATTCCATGGCGACGTACATGTACCGCACCGGCTTCCAGAACCAGGCGTTCAGCTACGGGACGGCGATTGCGATCATCATGTTCCTGTTCTGCTTCGCGTTCTCCCTCGTCTACCAGCGGTTCGCGCTGCGCCGGGACACTGCGGGCGCCCTCACAGGGGCGGTGACCTGATGACGGCCATCACGGCGGCCCGCCCAGCCGGGGTAGGCGGCAAGCGGCGGCGGTCGAGCAGCTGGACGATCATGCCGGCCACGTACCTGGTGTCCATCGTGATCCTGGGTCTCACGGTGGTGCCGCTGCTGTACGTGTTCCTGGACGGTGCCCGCAGCACCGCCCAGATCAGCGCCAGCTCGACAGCGCTGCCGAACCCGTGGGTCTGGTCGAACTACGGCCAGATCCTCAGCAGCGCGGCGTTCTGGCAGTTCCTCGGGAACAGCGCGCTGATCGCCGGCGTCGCGACCGCGCTGGCGGTGGGACTCGGCTCGATGGCGGCGTTCGCGCTGTCCCGGTACTCCTTCCGCGGCCGTGAGGTCATCTTCACGCTGTTCATCTGCGGCCTGCTGTTCCCCCTGCAGATCGCCGCGCTGCCGCTGTTCCTGCAGCTGCAGCTGATGGGCCTGCTGGACAACCAGTTCGGTGTGGCGCTGCCGGAGGCGGCGTTCTCGCTGCCGATCACGATCCTCATCCTGCGCCCGTTCATGCGCGCCATCCCCGGCGACCTCGAGGACGCCGCCTTGGTGGACGGCGCCAGCAGGCTACGGTTCTTCGCGCAGATACTGCTCCCGATGTGCAAGCCCGCCCTGGTCACGGTGGGGTTGCTGGCGTTCGTCACGAGCTGGAACCAGTTCCTGCTCCCGCTGCTGGTCTTCAGCACGCAGTCGCACTTCACCCTGCCGCTCGGCGTCTCCACGTTCCAGTCGACGTACTCGTCGAACACGGCCGTCATCCTGGCTTTCACCGCGCTGGCCGCGGTGCCTGCCCTGGCCGTGTTCATTTGGGCCGAGCGCTACCTGGTGGCCGGTGCGTCCGGCGCGGTCAAGGGGTAAGACTGTTCCCGTGCAGAAGAAAAGAAGGAGTCAGCGATGACAGCGGATCCGTACGTACCGTCGAGGGAAGACCACTTTTCGTTCGGGATCTGGACTGTCGGGTGGCAAGGCGTAGACGTGTTCGGCGGGGCGGTCCGTCCCCCGATGCCGGCTGACCGGGCGGTCCGCAAGCTCGCGGAGCTGGGCGCGTACGGCGTGAACTTCCACGACAACGACGTGTTCGACTTCGACGCCTCGCCTGCCGAGCGGGAGCAGCGGATCTCGGCGTTCCGCAAGGCGCTGGAGGAGACCGGGGTGGTGGTCACCACAGCGACCACGAACCTGTTCGGCCATCCGATGTTCAAGGACGGCGCGTTCACCGCGAACGAGCGCGAGGTGCGGCGGTTCGCCCTGGCGAAGGTGATGCGCAACCTCGACCTGGCCGCGGAGCTCGGCGCGCAGAACTACGTGTTCTGGGGCGGCCGGGAGGGCGCGGAAAGCGGCGCGGCCAAGGACGTGCAGAATGCGCTGTACCGGTACGCCGAAGGGTTCAACGTGCTGTCGCAGTACGTGCTGGAGCAGGGATACCGGATCAGGTTCGTGATCGAGCCCAAGCCGAACGAGCCGCGCGGCGACATCCTGCTGCCGACCATCGGGCACGCGCTCGCGTTCATCAACTCGCTCGAGCACCCGGAGATCGTCGGGATCAACCCCGAGGTCGGACACGAGGAGATGGCGGGCATGAACTACGCGCACGGCATCGCCCAGGCGCTATGGCACGGCAAGCTGTTCCACATCGACCTCAACGGCCAGAACGGCCCGCGGTACGACCAGGACCTGCGATTCGGCGCTGGCAACGCGCGCGGCGCGTTCTGGGTGGTCGACACGCTGCTGGCCGGCGGCTATGCAGGTCCGGTGCACTTCGACTTCAAGCCGCCGCGCACCGAGGATGACGAGGGCGTGTGGGTGTCGGCCGCCGCGTGCATGCGCAACTACCTGATCTTGCGGGACAAGGCGCGGGCGTTCCGAGCCGACCCGGAGGTCCAGGAGGCTATGCGCGCCGCCCGCATCCCCGAACTGGCCGAGCCGACGCTGGCGCCCGGGGAGACCTGGCGCGACGTGCGCGACGTCCAGGTGGACACCGACGCCCTCGGCCGCCGCGGCATGGGTTACGAGCGCCTCGACCAGCTGGCACTGGAACACCTCTACGGCGTCAGATAGCCGCCCCAAGGGGGCACCCGCCCCGCCGCCTGCCGGAACCCCTCCCCGGCCGGCGGCGGGGCATTTACCCCCGGCCTAGGCGGTCGGCATCCGGGTTGGGACGCGGCGCGGGGCGCCGAAGGCGCCTAGCTCCAGATCCGCCTGGAGCTCGTAGTAAGCGGGCTTCGGCTGCTGGTTCACGTCGTAGATGGTGGCGTAGCCCTCGCCGGTGAAGAAGCCGGGCACCCAGGAGTCGGCGTCGGTGAAGCCCCAGATCGTGAAGGAGATGACCTCGGGGACGGCGAGCGCGGCCTTGAGCATGGCGGAGAACTCAAACGGCTGGGCGAACACCGACAAGTGGTCGGTCGGGACCTGGTCTGTCGCGTTGTTCACGAATGTGCGGACGTCGGCCTCGGTGATCGCGACCTTGAGGCCCAGGCTGGCGTACCGCGCCAGGTCCTGCTGGAAGAGCTGCGGATTGAAGCCGTACTGGGTGTCAAGGTGCCCCTGGTTTCCCACGCCCATGATCGGCACGCCTGCTGCGAGCATCTGCTTGAGCCACGCGTAGACGGCGTCGCTCTTGGCGTTCGTCCCGTCCTCGCCGGCGATGTTGTAGTCGTTGTAGAAGAGCAGCGCGCCCGGGTCCGCTTGATGCGCCCAGCGGAATGCCTGCGGGATGATGTCCGGGCCGAGATGGGAAATCCAGAAGTCGTTCGGGTTGATGCCGGACGGGTTGGCGTCAAGGAAGAACTCGTTGGCCACGTCCCATTGCCAGATCCTGCCGCGATAGCGCGACACCTCGACCTGGATGTGCTGCTGCAGCAGCTGCTTCAGCTGGTCGTTGCTTATCGTGCCGTTCGCGACGCCGGTAGTGAGCCAGTCGGGCAGCTGGTTGTGCCATAGCAGCGTGTGGCCGCGGACGAGCTGGCCGTTCGCGCGTGCGAAAGCAACCAGCTCGTCGGCCTGCGACCAGTCATAGGTGCCCTGAGTCGGCTCGACGATCTGCCACTTCATTCCGTTGCCCGGGGTGACCACAGAGAACTGGCTCGCGGCGATGGCCGCGTACGACGGCGTTTCAATGTCCTGCGGGATGAGCGCGGTGCCGAACCTGAGGCCGATCTTCCCCGCGAGCGCGCGCAGGGAGGTGGGGTCGCCGCCTGGGTCCGCGCTGGGGCTGACGGCCAGCCTGGCGGCGGCCGGTGATGCCAGGGCGGAGGTGCCGGTGCCGAGGAGGGCCGCCGCGCCGCCCGCGGCGCCCATCGCCAGAAGACTTCGTCGTCTCATTGCTGCCTCCTTTCAGCCGAAATATTTCGGACAAATTCGAAACTTTCGGCACGTTCTTATCGGATAATGGCACCGTAGGCGCACAAGGAAAACGTGTCAATGGGTACGATTCTTGTGAATGTTGAGCATTTATCGTGCTCAATGTGCCGTTACTGGCGATTTAGTTGCCGTCCGTCCCCCCGTCGCAGAACGTCCGATACGCTAAGGAACGCTGCGAAAGTTTCGATTTCCCGGAGGGAGCGATCGTGCGGGTCGCCAGGCTGTATGGAACCGGGGACATCAGGGTCGGGGACGAGCCGGAGCCGGCCGGGACCGCGTCCGCGCACGGGCGCGAGGACGGCGAGGCGCTGGTCCGGGTCACCGCCGTCGGCATCTGCGGCTCGGACCTGCACTGGTGGACCGAGGGCGCTATCGGCGATGCGAAGCTGTCCCGCCCGCTGGTGCTCGGGCACGAGGGCGCGGGCGTGATCGCGTCCGGGCCGCGGCGCGGCGAGCGGGTCGCGATCGACCCGGCGATTCCGTGCGAGGCGTGCCGGGCGTGCCACGACGGCTACCGGAACCTGTGCTACAACATCAGGTTCGCCGGGCACGGCGGGACCGACGGCATGCTGCGGGAGCAGCTGCGCTGGCCGGCGCGGCTGCTGCACCCGCTGCCCGATCAGGTCAGCGACGGCGCCGGGGCACTGCTCGAGCCGCTAGGCGTGGCGCTGCACGCGATGGACCTCGGGCACGTCCCGTTCGGCGGGCGGGTGACGGTGGTCGGCTGCGGGCCGATCGGCCTGCTGCTCCTCCAGGTGCTGCGCGTCGCCGGCGCCGGCCCGGTCATGGCGGTCGAGCCGCTGCCGCACCGCCGCGAGGCGGCCGCCGGCTACGGGGCGGACGAGGTGGCGGAGCCGGACGCCGACCTGACGGGGTACGGCGCCGATGTGGCGTTCGAGGTGGCAGGCACCGACGACGCGGTGCGGCTCGCGATGCAATCGGTCCGGCCGGGCGGCCGGGTCGTCCTCGCCGGCATTCCCGATCACGACGTTACGACGTTCCCCGCCTCGCTCGCCAGGCGCAAGGGGCTCACCATCGCCATGGTGCGGCGGATGAACGACGTCTATCCGCGCGCCATCGGCCTCGCCGCCCGCGGCGCGGTGACTCTGGACCCGCTCGTCTCACGCCGGGCCAGCCTGGACGAGGCGGTGACCGCGTTCGCGACCGCCCAGCGCCGCGTCGGCCTGAAGGTCCTCATCGTCCCGTGAGGCGGAATCGCTCAACTGCGCCGCCTGGCCTATAGTTTTAGTTAGTTGCTGAGATCAAAAGGCCGCGGGACACCGGGGTGCTGGCGGGGTCTGAAGGGGAGGTGCCGTGTCGGCATCGACCGAACGCGAGATGCCGCGGCCGGTGATGGCCGACGTGGCACGGCTGGCCGGCGTCTCACATCAGACCGTCTCCCGGGTACTGAACGGCCATCCCAATGTGAGCGCGGCGACCAGGGCCGGCGTCCTGGCGGCCATCCGTGACCTCGGGTACCGGCCGAACATCGCGGCCCGCACCCTCGTCACCGGCAAGACCAACGTGCTTGGCGTGATCAGCTTCGACACCACGCTGTACGGGCCGGCATCCATGCTGTACGGCATCGAGCGCGCGGCCCGTCCCGG